>JAGQIY010000021.1 GCA_020430865.1 Myxococcales bacterium | reverse complement strand
GGATCGCTGTTGCGGTGCTCGGCGCGTCGACGGCGGGCGCTCCACTCGGCGTCGACGAAGCGGGCGGCGGAGCCGCCAAGCCCGGCGCCCCAGGGGTCGAAGTCGACGCTGCTCCCCCGCCGCCGCCGCAGGCAGACGCCAGACCGGCCAGCAACACGCAGTAGCCATTGAGCACCCAGCGGCCGATCGGGCCACCACCCACGAGACAGTCGCTTCTCATGACTTCATCTTGGCTGGAAGGTCAGCTCGCGGCTCGCTTGAGCATGCCGTTGTAGGCGCGCACCGTGAGCGCGGTCTCGCCCTGGACCCAGTCACGCATCGCCGGCGCGAGCTCCCCCTCCCAAAGCGGGCTGACCCGTAGAGTGAGAAACTCGGTGTAGAGCGCGCCAAGGATCTGATCGAGCTGCTCGACGAGCAGCATCCGCTCGTAGAAGACCTCTTCGCCCTCTTCCACCACCGCGGGGATCTTGAGGTTGGACACGGCGAAGCTCACGGCGTCGAAGCTGAAGCTGAAGTTCTGCTTGCCGTGGTTGAGCTGGAGGCGCGCTCGAATGGGCATCTTGCCCTGCTTCATCGCCGTGAGCGCCTCTGGCGAACCGCTCGGCGCCATACCCTTCAAGGTGGTGCGTTCGCCGGAGTCGATCTGGGACTCCAGGACGAGCTGCGAGTCGAGCCACACCTCGATGGTTCCGAAGCCTTCCACCTCGAGTTCGGAGCCGAACAGCTCACTCTTGAACCACAACCAAACCAGGAACTCCGGACCTATGAAGCGCGTGTTCTCCACCGTGTCGAGATCCACGCTCGGATGCTCGGGCGCGCTCATTCGCCGATCCTCTTGGCGTTCTGGGTGAAGAAGATGGTCTCCTCGACGCCGCGCAGGACGTAGAGCTGTTCATCGGTCAGGCCACACTCCACCGCAGCCATGAACGGGCTCTCTGGCACGATGTTGAGCCCGAAGGTCTTCTCGAAAAGGGCCGCGAGTTCGTCATGCAAGCGCCGAGAGTTACTCCAGAACAGCAGCACGCCCGTGTCGAGATTCCAGGAGAGATCGTAGGCGCGCATCGTTGGCAAAGTGCGTTTCCGCAGGCGAATGGTGATGCGCTGCTTGAGGTCCGCCTTCTGGGCGCGCCCCAGCTTGTTGAGGCCCTTCTTGGCCTTCAGCTCCTCCTCGGCCTCCTGGAGCTGAGCCTTCAAGAGCGCTGGCGGAACACGCCAACGATCGACGCGCAAGCCAAGGTTCAGGTATGAGTTGTAGAACACCTTCTCGTGGTCGAACTCGAGATCGAACACGCGATCGATCACGCACCAGCCGCTGCGTTCGCTCTCCTCGTCCTCCGCGGTCAGCGGCTCGAACTTGCGCAGCTTGATGTTCTTCATGAAGCGGTCTCGAAAACCGTCTGGCAGCTCACCGCGCACGAAGAAACGGGTGAAGCTCAGCGCTCCGCGTAAGGCTCCCACTAGAATTCGTCTCCAATGTTCGTCGTGGCGCTCCCGCGAGGCTGTGCGGTCGGCCGCTAGGGGCGCGTAGCCACACGCCGATGGTGGGTCAAGGCTGGCCAGCGCGTGGCTATTTGTTCGCGCTGTTGAGCAGCCCAGTCAGCTTCTGGTCGCGCTCCAGGTAGCCGGTGGTGAACACCGACACCGTGGAGGGGCTGTCAGTCCCATCGCTCGGCTCCGCCCCTAGACCACCCTTGATTGGATTCTGGATCAGCGCGATCAGCCCCTTCAGCGGAGAGGCCGTGAGTTCACAATGGAAGCGCTCTTCGCCTCCTGCCTTCCAGGCGTGGACGAGCCGATGTCCGCCCAGATCCGCGCACACGACCCGCGAGCCGACTTCCGCCTGGAAACGGTAGACCCCCACCGCATCGCGCTCGAGGTAGCGAACCGAGGCCTGGAGGCCGCCCGAGAGTTTACGCTCGCCGCTACAGAATCCGAACTCGGGCGTGCCGCGGGGCGCACACTTCTCGCCATCCAAGTGCTTGTCATCGGACTCGCGCAGCTGCTTGACCCAGTTCACGAAAGGGGTGAGGGGCACGCGTTGAGCTTTGCGCGCCTGCTCCCGGGCTGCCTGTTCGCGGATCCGCTGCTCCTTGCGCTCGATCAGCTGCTCGATTCGAGACAGATCGAACTCCAGCTTCTGGTCGCAGGTCTTGCGTGCCTCCGCAAGCTTCTGCTTGGCCAGCGGCAGGTCGTCCTTCAGCACTGCCTCGCGTGCCGCGTCTCGCGCCGCGGTGCACTCGGGGTTCGTGGAGCGCTTGCACCCGACTGCGCACGAGGCCAGTAGGACGCAGAGCGCGCCCACCTCGAGAGCGGACCTGACGCAGGCTGGATGGAGCAGACGGCGCACTGGACTCTAGCCATACCGCAGAGCAGCGCTCGCGAACACCGGATCCCAAGACACGTGGGCGCAGCTCGACGCCGCCTTGAACGCCGGCCTCCAGCCCTGGCTTCGCAGATTCGCCTCGGGTATAGCGCTCGTGTGACTGAGCGACGCACGCCGTATCCCGAGATCGAACCCTACGAAACAGGCCAGCTCCAGGTGAGCGACATCCACTCGCTGTACTACGAGCAGTCAGGCAACCCGAAGGGTAAACCGGTGGTCTTCTTGCATGGCGGGCCCGGAGGCGGCACCGATCCCAAGCAGCGCCGCTTCTTCGATCCCGAGCACTACCGCATCGTGCTCTTCGATCAGCGAGGCTGCGGCAAGAGCACGCCACACGCCTGTCTCGAGGAGAACACGACCTGGGACCTGGTGGCCGACATCGAGCGGCTACGGGAGCACCTGGGCATCGAGAAGTGGCAGGTGTTCGGAGGCTCCTGGGGCAGCACGCTGGCCCTTGCCTACGCGGAGAAGCACCCGCAGCGCTGCACGGAGCTGGTGCTGCGCGGGATCTTCATGCTGCGTCCCAAGGAGCTCACGTGGTTCTACCAACAGGGCACGAGCCGGCTCTTCCCGGACGCCTGGGAGAAGTACCTCGCCCCGATCCCCGAGGAAGAGCGTGGCGACTTGATGAGCGCCTATCACAGACGGTTGACCAGCGACGATCCGAACGTCCGCCAGGAAGCCGCGCGCTCCTGGAGCGTCTGGGAGGGCTCGACGAGCTTCCTGTTCGTCGATCCCGAGCACGTCGCGCACACCGCTGAAGACGACTTCAGCCTCGCGTTCGCCCGCATCGAGTGCCACTACTTCATGAACCGGGGCTTCTTCGACGAGCCCGATCAGCTACTGCGGGACATCGACCGCATCCGACATATCCCCGCGGTAATCGTGCAGGGTCGCTATGACGTCGTGTGTCCCATGGAGAGCGCCTGGGAGCTGCACCGGGCCTGGCCAGAGGCGGAGCTGTGCATCGTCCCCGATTCCGGGCACTCGGCGTTCGAGGTGGGGATCACCGATGAGCTCGTGCGCGCCACCGATCGATTTCGCGACACCTGAGCGGCAGCGTCGGGAGCTGGCGGGAAATCCTCCTGGTGACCCCGAGGTCTCGAGCTAAGTAGCGAATACCTCGGGGGAAATCCCCGATCGGATATTCCCTGGAATCGTCGTTGCAACAATCGCAGCAGTCGCGGCGGTTTTCTGGTAGCACCCGGACCGATCATGACGCTGGCCGTCGAAACCAAATCCCTCACGAAGATCTATCCAAAAGGTAAGGTCCACGCGCTGAAGGCCCTCGACCTGAAGGTGCCTCAAGGCTGTGCGTTCGGCCTGCTTGGCCCCAACGGCGCGGGCAAGAGCACGCTGGTCAAGACCTTGCTGTCCATCATCTCGCCCACGAGCGGGCACGGGTGGTTGCTCGGGACGGACATCACCAACAAGGAGGCGCGGCGCAACGTCGGCTACCTCCCCGAAGGGCACCGCTTCCCGAACTACCTCACCGGGCGCGGCGTGTGCCGCTACTTCGGCCGCCTGTCGGGCCTGGAGGGCGCCGAGCTCGAGAAAGAGATCGACGAGAAGCTCGAGCTAGTCGGCATGAAGGAGTGGGGCGACACCAAGATCGTTCGCTACTCGAAGGGCATGAACCAGCGCGTCGGCCTGGCGCAGGCCATGCTCGGCAAGCCCAAGCTGGTGATCCTCGACGAGCCCACCGACGGAGTCGATCCGGTCGGGCGCCACCAGATCCGGGAGGTCATCCTGAACCTCCGCAAGGGTGGGACGACAGTCCTGATGAACTCCCACTTGCTGCTCGAGGTCGAGCAGATCTGCGATCAGATCGCGATCATGCACCACGGCAAGGTGCTGGAGCAGGGCAGCACCGACGACATCCGCAACGCCGTGAGCACCGAGGAAGGCACGGTCACCGTGGCCTTCGAGTGTGGAGAGATCTCGGAAGAACTGAGCCCGAAGCTCGACGAGCTGGGGGAGCGCGAGATGGGCGCTCACGGCTTCGACATCACGCTGCCGGACCGGGAGCACATCGACAAGGTCGTCGACCTGCTGCGCAAGAACAAGGTGAGCATCTACTCGATCAAGCCTCGCACCGCGAACCTCGAACAGGCCTTCATCGACGTGATCAGCGCACAGGAAGACCAGCACGTGGGAGGCAGCCGATGAACGCTTTCCTCGCCATCGTCGGCGACACCTGGCGCCAGAGCAAGCAGCAGATCGTCTTCTTCATCATGACGGGCTTCTTGGTGCTCGTCGCAGGTATCTCGATCTTCGCGTTCAAGGTCCGCACCAGCGAGACCAACGAGAAGGTGCTGTGGGTCCCCTTTGGTGACAACAACGAAGCCGGATTCGACATCTTGTGGGACGCGCAGTACCGCGAGTTGATCCACAAGGAGCTAGGGCACGAGAAGGTCCTCGAGGAGAAGAACGAGGCGTATGACCTGGCGAAGAGCCGCTTCGAAGCCTTGGCGAGGGACCCCAAGTCCGCGCAGGACGACATCCAGAAGGCCAACGACGACCTGACGGAGAAGCGCAAGGAACTGAAGGCGCTCCAGCAGAAGCAGTCCGAGGAGGCTCAAGAGGTCGTCGATCAGCGAACCAAGGGACTGAACCGTTTGGACAAGGGCGTGGAGATGTGGCTCCACTGGTCCGTCGAGTGGCTGTTCAAGGCTTCCATGTGGCTCTTCATCGCCTGCTGCGCGGTCTACTACCCGGGCATGCTGTCCGCTGGAGCCGTCGACGTGCTGGTGAGCAAGCCCGTTTCCAGAGCCCAGCTCTTCTTTGGCAAGTTCCTCGGTGGACTGGTGCTCTACTTCGCGCTGATCACGGCCATCTATTTGCTGGTGTTCATCGGCGTGGGAGCGCGCACTGGGGTCTGGCACATGCGTTTCTTTGCCGGCATCCCCACCACGGTGCTGTCGGCCGCGTTGCTCTACGGAATCGTCGGCCTGATCGGAGTGCTGACCCGAAGCACCGCGTTCTCCATCATCGTTGGCTACTTCTTCTACGCCTTCATCGACACCGGCGTGGGCGCCATTCAGAGCCTGCGCAACATCCTGCCGGACGAGGGCTTCGCAGGCACGGTGAAGTCAATCAGCGAGTTCGCGAACAGCACCTTGCCTGGCTTTGGCACGCTCGAGGACTCCGCGGCGGCCAGCGTGATGAACGTCCCCATCGCCGAGTACCAGCCCTTCGCCATCGCGGCGGTGTGGCTGATCATCTGCCTGGGCATCGGCTACTGGCGCTTCCTGAAGTCAGACTTCTAGCGCGAAAGCCCCGGACGCCGCGCCCGAGCCGCTCACCTGGGCAGTTCGGGCGCCTTCGCGTCGAGTACCTCACGGATCCGCCGCAGGAGCTCCGGAGCGCGGTAGGGCTTGGGGATCACGTGCTCCCCGGGCTCCGGGGCGAACACCCCGCGCGCTCCCAGATCGTAGCCGCTGGTGAACAGCACGCGGATGCTCGGGGCGAGCTTGCGCACTGCATCCCGGACCTCCCTCCCCCCCAACTTCGGCATCACCACGTCGAGCAAGACGAGGTCGATCCGCTGGCGGTGGGCTTCGAACACCTCCAGCGCCTCTTCGCCGTCTGCGGCCACGAGCACCTCGTAGCCAGCCTGAGACAGCAGATTCAGCGCGAGATCTCGCACCATGGGCTCGTCCTCGACGACCAGGATGGTCTCACGCCCGCCCGGGACTTCCTCCAGCGTTTCCGGGCGGCTTTTCTCCGGAGCGCCGTCGCTCAGCGGGAGCTTCACCTCGAAGCAGGAGCCCCTGCCCGGCTGACTCGCTACCGTGACCATCCCGGCGTGCTGACGCACGATGCCGTACACGACCGAGAGACCGAGCCCCGTGCCCTTTCCTGGCGCCTTGGTCGTGAAGAACGGCTCGAAGATGTGTTCTTGGATCTCGGGAGTCATCCCGCAGCCATCGTCGCTCACACGTAGACTCACGAAGCGCCCCGGCAACGCCCAAGGCTGATCTGCGGAGACTCGCTCCACGACGGCCACGTAGGTCTCGAGCCGGATCGAGCCGCGCCCCGACACCGCGTCCCGAGCGTTGAGCGCGAGGTTCACGACCACCTGCTCGATCGCTCCCGGGTCCGCGCTGACATAGACCACCTCACTGCTCGGGGTGAAGCTCAGGTCGACCCCCTCCCCCAGCAAGCGCACGAGCATCTTCACCAGGCGCTCGAGCAGCTGATTCAGGTCCAGGACGATCGGGCGGATCACCTGTCGCCGGCTGAACACCAGGAGCTGCTGGGTCAGCTCTGCCGCACGCTCCGCGCCGCGTCGAATTTCCCCAAGGATATCACGAACCCGGTCAGGGTCATCCTTGACCCCCAGCGCGAGCTCGGCGTTGCCCAGGATCACCTGCAGCAGGTTGTTGAAGTCGTGCGCGACACCGCCCGCAAGCTGGCCCACGCTGTCCATCTTCTGAGCCTGGCGCAGCTGCTCTTCCAGCGAGCGCCGTTCGCGCTCGGCGCGTCGACGGTCGGTGACGTCCTGCACGGCACCGAACATGCGGATCGGCGCTCCGGCGTCGTCGCTGATGGTTTCTCCCTCTGCCCAGACGTCGCGGATCTCGCCGTCGGGCCAGACCACGCGGAACTCCAACGGGCTGTTGGTGAAGCTCGACATGTCCAGGCGAGTGCGACTCTCGAGCTTGACGCGATCGTCTGGGTGCACCGTGCGGATCGCCCCGGTGGGGCTGCCATCGAAGGCGTCGACGGGGATGCCGAAGATGCGGTGCATCTCTTCGGTCCAGACCACGGTTCCCCGTTTCAGATCCCAGTCCCAGGAGCCCACGCGCGCGATCTCTTGAGCCTTGCGCAGCAGATCCTGGCTACGCCTCAGCGCGTCCGATGAGTCGCGCCAGGCGGTGATGTCCAGCACGCTGTGAACCGCCCCGAGCAGGTGCCCATCGACCGGATGCTGCACCAGCAAGACCTGGTGCATGGCCCAGGTGACCAGGTCCTCCCGGCGTCGCAGCCCCACGCGGATGGGGCCTTGATTCTCGCCCGTGGCGATCGCTCTCGCGAACGGCTCCTCTTCCGCAGGGCAATGGCTTCCGTCATCCCGAAGGCAAGGGAGCGCAGGGTTCGGCCGCAGATCCCCGTGCTCGTCGCGGTGCAGCCCCAAGATGGCGATCGCCGCGGGGTTGGCCTGCAGCACCAGCCCATCGACGCGGCGGTGGGCCACGCCAACACCGAGAAGATCGACCATGCGTCGCTCGGCGCGCTGCCAGACAGCCCGCACCACGGGATCGCCGGCCGACGGTCCCAGGTTGCTCTTGGTCGGCGCGGAGACCTGGCGCTCTTCGAGGTTCGGGCGCAGAACGCCCTCAGCGCTCGGACTAGCAGGCGGCTTCTCCGTCGACATGGGCCCTTCGACGCTACCCCGATCCGCAGCACCTCAGCAATCGACGCGGGTTCGTGTAGGGTGCACGAACGCCCGGTGGCCCCGGGCCAAGCCACAGATCCAGTTCAGCGCGACCATCGAGGACCCTCGTGCCCAACCGACAGCATCGTCTCGCCCATGCGTCCGACCAAACCATGCGGCAAAACACACGCCCGTGGCGTCGCTGGTTTGGCGACCTGACCAACGACGCGCGTCCCCGACAGCTGCACGCCATCCTCGCGCGCGACGGGGTCGAGCTGGCGCTCTGGCGCGTGGGGAGCGCTCGTGGCGAACCCGTGCTGTTGCTACACGGCCTGGGCAGCAATCGCCTGGGCTTCGATTGGCCCGGTCGCTCGTTCGCCGCCTGGCTCGCTGAGCGTGGCTACGACGTGTTCCTGCCAGAGCTTCGAGGACATGGCGCGAGCGAACGCCCCAGCAGCGGCTGGACCCTGGACGACTACCTCGCCCACGATCTGCCAGCCGTCCTCGACGCCATCACCGAGATGACCGGCTACTCACAGACACACTGGGTCGGCCACTCGATGGGCGGCCTGCTGTGGTTCTTGTTGGCCACCCATGGCGATCCGCAGGCAGTGCGCTCCGCCATCGCCGTCGGCTCGGCGCTCGACTACCGCCCCGGCGCGAGCGGTTTCCGCTCCTTGCTCGGGCTCAAGCCCCTGGCCCGTCGCCTGCCCAGCATCCCCTACGGACGACTGATGCACTGGTTGGCGCCCACCTTCGGCCGTGCCCATGCGAGCCCCGACGCCTTCAACGTCCACCCGAGCAACGTCGAGGCCCGACTCAACCGCCGGCTGCACGCGAACGCCTTCGAGACCATTCCGACGTCGCTGCTGGAGCAGCTGAGCAGCGCCTTCGACGACTCGGGCCTGGCAAGCCGAGATGGGGCGATCTGCTACCTCCAGCCGCGTCGACGCCTGACGACACCGACGTTGCTGGTGGCAGGTTCGCGCGACCCTCAAGCCACGCTGGAGGCGGTCCGCGCCAGCGCCGAGCAGCTCGGCGAGCACGCGCGGGTGCTGGAACTCGGACGTTCACAAGGCTGCCGGGACGAGTATGGTCACTGGGACTTGCTCGTTGGGCGCCGCGCGCAGCGAGAGGTCTGGCCCCGGCTGCTCGGCTGGCTCGAACAGCATCCGATCCCGGCTCCTGGGCGCCCAGCGATCTCGAAACCCACCGTCAATGAGTAGCTCCTCCGAACGTCAGTCAGCCCGGACCCCACTGGAGCGTGTTCTCGGTCTGTTCACCGAGGTGCGCCCCGGAGAGAGCGCCGGCGCGCTGCTCCTGACCCTCAACGTGTTCCTCCTGCTGGCGGCCTACTACGTGATGAAGCCCGTGCGCGAAGGCTTGATCCTGGAGCTCAAGGGCGGCGCCGAGCTGAAGAGCTGGATGAGCGCGGTGATGACGGTGCTGCTCGTCTTCCTGGTCCCGGCCTACAGCTCCTTCGCCAACCGCGTGAAGCGCAACCGGCTGGTCGTCAGCGTCACGCTGTTCTTCGCCTCGCACCTGCTGCTGTTCTGGCTGGGAAGCAGTTCCGCATGGATTCGAGAGCGCATGGGTCTCGTGTTCTTCGTCTGGATCGGCATCTTCAACATGATGGCCGTGGCTCAGTTCTGGGCCTTCTCGAACGACCAGTACACCGAAGAACAGGGCAAGCGGCTGTTCGCGCTGGTCGGGCTCGGAGCCTCCCTGGGCAGCGTCGCGGGGAGCAAGCTCTCCGCGATGCTCCTGCCGGCCATCGGCCTCTACCCCAACTTGCTGGTCGCTGGAGGAATGCTCGCCGCTTGCGCCGGCTTGACCCAGCTTGCATACGCGGTGAATCGCCCCATCCGTGAGGCTGCCGAGCGCGCAGCAACGGCCCAGGAAGAAGCCGAGGATTCCGGGGCTGGGGGTGAGGAAGAGCCCAAAGCGGACGCGCGCGGCGGCTTCTCCCTGGTGCTCTCGAGTCGCTACCTGACGCTGATCGCCTTCTTCTCGCTGGCGTTCTCGATGGCGAACACCAACGGTGAGTACATGCTGGGCAGCCTGTTCAGCAAATCGGCGAAGGCGCTGGCGAGCGCCGGCGAAATCCCTGCGGATCAAGTGGGCAGGCACATCGGCGCGCTCTACGCCGACTTCTTCTTCTGGGTGAACCTCATCGGCGTCACGCTGCAAGCGTTCGTGGTCTCGCGCTTGGTGAAATACGGCGGCGTGAGGGCTGCGCTCTTGACCGTGCCGATCGTCGCGCTGACCAGCGGCATCGCCATCGCCTTGTTCCCGGTGCTGGCGGTGGTTCGGATCGGCAAGACGGCGGAGAACGCGTCGGACTACTCCATCAACAACACAGCGCGACAGCTGCTCTGGCTACCCACGAGCGCAGACGTCAAATACAAGGCAAAACAAGCCGTGGACACGTTCTTCGTGCGCAGCGGAGACGTGCTGAGCGGGCTCCTCGTGCTGGTGCTGGTCACCTGGTTGGCCGCGCCCCTGCGCGCCTTCGCCATCTGCAACCTGGTGGTCGTCATGCTCTGGCTCGGCCTCGCCTTGGCCATCACCCGCGAGTCGAAGAAGCTGCGCGTCGCCGAAAGGGCGGACGAGGAAACCGGCACCTGACGCCGGGGACCGGTGTAGGCCCTGCGCGCCTCACCCCCGAATCCAGGTCCCAGCTCCGGTCCCGATCCGAGTCAGCGCCAGAGTCAGAAGCCCAGGCGCGGCAGAAGCGGAAGCAGTTCTCCTG
>JAGQIY010000259.1 GCA_020430865.1 Myxococcales bacterium | reverse complement strand
TCTGATAGCTAGAATAGTCGTCATCATAGCCTATCGAGTAGGTGCGAACCGGCAGATCAACCTGCTCTGCGAACAGGGTAGCGTTGGTGCTTGAATCGATACCACCGGACAAGAACACACCCACGGGCACGTCGCTGACCGCCCGATACTCAACCGCTTGCCGGAGACGAGCAATAAGCTCGCGGCTCGCTTCCTCTTCCGTGAGGTCCAGCTTTGCCACACCGTCCATGGGATCCCAGTAGGCCTGCTCCAGCATCCTACCCTCCGAACTCACCCTCAACCAGCTCCCCGGGGCCAACTTCTTGATCCCCTGGAATAGGGTGTCGGGTGCCGGTGTCGCAAGAAAGCTCAAGTAGTGCCCCAGAGCTTTCTCATTGACGGCCCTCTTTTGCTGAGGGTCCTTCAGCAATGCTTTGATCTCTGACGCGAAAACCAGACGCGAATGGTGGTGACTGTAGTAGAGCGGCTTTATCCCTACCCGATCTCGAACCAACCAGAGTTCCCTGGAACGCTGATCCCAAAGCGCGAATGCGAACATCCCCACGAACCTCTGGACACAGGCGATCCCCCAGCGACGAAAGGCCCTCAGCACAACCTCGGTATCGGAGTGGTCAGTCCGCCATTGTGTGAGCCCTTCACGGATGAGTTGCTCGCGCAACTCGGCGTGGTTATAGATCTCTCCGTTGAAGCTGATCACCAGCTCCTGCTCGCAATCCCACATCGGCTGTGCCGCGCTGCTGGACAGGTCGATGATGGACAAACGACGGTGCCCTAACCCAACCCTGCGATCTTCCGCGACCCAAACGCCCGCACCGTCGGGACCACGATGCACCATAGTGTCGCGCATTTCGGCGATGTAGGCGGGTGAAACGTCAAAACCCTCAACGAAAGACATGCATCCGACGATTCCACACATGGTTATCTGACTACCCCCTCAGACGAAAGAAGGCTGGAGAACATCCTCGAACACCCGAATCATCTTTCTGGCCAATTCCTCCCTTGAGTGGTTTTCTCGAACATAGCTGCGCCCATTTGCGCCCATTCGCTCCGCCTCACCCGTGGATAACTTCAACCTTTGGACCGCCTCATTTAATGCTTCGGGCGACTCCGGCTGGACTACCACCCCCGCCTCGGCACGCTCGACCAGGGCCGCCGCCTCGCCCAATACACCGAGTATGATCGGCTTGCCGAGGGCCATGGCTTCGAATGTCTTGGAAGGAATGACGGTACGGAAGACTGGAGTATCCATAAGGTGTATCAGGCTAACGTCCGCGGCAGCCAGCAGGTCTAGAGCGTCTTCGCGCTCCAGCTTTTCAATCAGCCTGAAGTTCTTCAAACCACGCGATGACTCGGCTAGCCCATCCCAGGCTGCGCCGGCACCTACAACCACGAAAAACACGTCATCGTCGTGACTCTTGCGAGCCGCCTCGACCACGGTTTCAAGTGCGTGAGCCATGCCCACCGTGCCGATGTAGCAAACCACGTAGCCGCCACCGATGTTATGCTTTTTCAGGACTGCCGTTC
>JAGQIY010000258.1 GCA_020430865.1 Myxococcales bacterium | reverse complement strand
TATACCGGCGGGATCGTCACCCTCCGGGCTCCTGCTTCGACCATGTTGCGGGTGCCAGCGTTGGACTTCGACATGGGCTCCACGGCGATGGACGTGGTCGAGGCGCTGCTGCTGTGCAATCGAGAGCCCTACGGCGAGCTCTGCGATCAAGGCATGTTCTCCGACGAGCTCCCGCAACACCAGGTGATGCTCGACAGCTTCTGGCTGGACCGCACCGAGGTGACGGTCGCCGACTACGCTCGTTGCGTGAAGCTCGGCCGCTGCAAGCCAGTCCACGAAGGCGGGGCCAGCCGCTTCGAGCGTCCCAACTACCCGCGGGGCCTCGTCAGCTTCGACGACGCGCGAGACTACTGCCGCTTCCGTGGCGCGCGGCTCCCCAGCGAAGCCGAGTGGGAAGGCGCAGCGCGCGGGCGCGCACACCGGAAGTTTCCCTGGGGTAACCTATACAACTCGCGCGCCGCGAACCACGGGCGCTTCGCCTGGAGCGAGACCTCGAAGAAGGATGGCTTCGAGGAGCTGGCGCCCGTCGGCTCCTTCCCCTCCGGAGCGACACCGCAAGGCATACTCGACCTCGCCGGCAACGTCGCGGAATGGGTGGACGACTTCTACGGCCCCTACCCGGACACGCCCCAGAAGAATCCCCGCGGTAACGGTTCAGGGCCGCGCATCGCGCGGGGTGGCCACTATCAGAGCGCCGCGCCCTGGCTGCGCACCGGCTCACGCCTCTCGGCGGATCCAGACATTCGCCGGCCCTACATCGGGTTTCGCTGCGCAAAGAGCGCTCGCCGTGTAGCGCCCCAGCGGCTAAGACCGCGCGATGACGACTGAGCGCCCATCCAAGCATGCCAGCAAGCAGCGCCTCGTTTTGCCGGTGGCGCGACAGATGCGCTTCATCCTGGTGGCGCCCCACTACCCCGAGAACGTGGGCGCGGCGGCGCGGGCCATGAAGGCGATGGGGCTGGCGCGTCTGGTGCTGGTGCGGCCGGGGCGCCTTGGCCGTCCGGAGCATCCGATGGCGCGCAAGATGGCGGTGAAGAGTCTCGATGTCCTCGAGTCGGCGCCGCTGCTCGAGTCTCTCGAGGAGGCGCTGCTCGGCGTCGACTTCAGCATGGCGACCAGCGCCAGAGTGGGCACCCGAGGAGCCTTCACCCTGCGCGCTGGCGCGGAGGAGCTGGTGCGCCTGGCGACGCGGGGGCTCGAGCTGGCCGTCGTCTTCGGCAACGAGAAGTCGGGCCTGAGCGACGCCGAGAGCGCGCTGTGCGATGCCACGCTCCGCATCCCGATGGCGGCGCCTCAGCCTTCGATCAACCTGGCCCAGGCGTGTCAACTCGTCTCGTACGAGCTGTTTGCGACGGGGCTCGAAGCATGAGGCGCCGTCGGGGTCGGGTTTGGGGGAGAGGGCGCAGCGCGGGTCGATGCAACACGCCATCGCAGCTCAGCGGCGCCAACTTTCCACCACTGCTCGGAGTCGGAGGGTTAGACTGCCGCGACCGATGGCCATCGATCTGCGTTCCGACACCGTAACCCAGCCGAGCGCGGCGATGCGCGAAGCAATCGCGAAGGCCAGCGTGGGAGACGACGTCTACGGCGAAGACCCGACACTGAACGAGCTGCAGCGCGAGGTCGCCGAGCTCCTCGGCAAGGAGGCTGCGCTGTTCGTGCCGTCGGGCACGATGAGCAATCAGCTCGCGATCATGGCTCAGACCGAGCGCGGCGACGAAGTCGTGATCGGTGAGCGTGCTCACTGCGCGTGGTTCGAGTCTGGTGCCGCCGCGGCTCTCTCCGGGGTCCAGTTCGCTACCGCCGGCCGCGGCGGGCTGTTCGACGCCGCGACGCTGGAGGAAGCCATCAAGCCGACCAGCTACTACTTGCCGCGAACTTCGCTGGTCTCGGTGGAGAACACCCACAACGCGTCCGGCGGCCGCGTCTTCCCTCTGACCGACGTCCAGGCCATCGCGGAGACCGCGAGAGGGCGCGGCTTGAAGCTCCACCTGGACGGTGCGCGGCTGTGGAACGCGTCCGTGGCGAGCGGCTTGAGCTTGGCGGAGCTGGCCGCACCCGCCGACAGCGTCAGCGTGTGCTTCTCCAAGGGACTCGGGGCACCGGTCGGTTCGGCGCTGGTCGGCTCCAAGGCGTTGATCGAGCGGGCCCGTCGACTGCGCAAGATGCTGGGCGGCGGGATGCGTCAAGCCGGCATCCTGGCTGCCGGGGCACTCCATGCCTTGCGCAACAACCGCGCGCGCCTCGTCGACGACCACCGCCACGCACGTTTCTTCGCGGAAACGGTAGCGGGAGCTCCTGGGGTGACTCTGGATCTGGAGAGCGTACAGACGAACATCGTGCTGTTCCAGGTGCAGGGCAGCGCGGATGCGCTGTGCCGACGCGCCGCGGACCAAGGTGTGTTGCTGTCCGCGATGGGCGCGCGCAGCGTTCGAGCGGTGACTCACCTCGACGTGAGCTTCGACGAGGTGAAGAACGCAGCAGGCTTGGTCGCCGACTTGCTGCGACAGGAGCCGGCGTGAACGGGCCGCAGCGGAGCCCGGCGGCCCTTCGCTGGCACCGTCTCCAGCACCTCGCCGGCGCCTCCCTGCTCACATGCGGCGTCCTCCTGACCTGTGGCGCGATGCTCGCGTGCGCTCCGTCATTCAGCGATGCGTTCGAACGAGAGCGCGCCGCCGCGATCCGCACCTACGCAGCTGGCCGCTACGTGGAGGCCGCTCAGCACTGGGAACAAGTCGCGAAGGAAGCCCCGAGTAGCCGGCACCGCTACGAGGCGCTCTATCGAGCCGCCGTCTCCTACAAGCGAGGCAAGCGGCCCAGCGAGGCACGAGCGCTCTACACACGTATCCTCAAGGAAGCGCCCGAGACCAGTCGCGCTCCCCGCGCCGCGTATGACCTGGCCGACATCGACATCGAGGGCGGGCAGGACGCCGCGGGTTTCAAGGCGATGGAGCAGGTGCTCGAGCGCTATCCGAACGCCAGCACGGGCCCCTCCGCCCTGCACCGCTACCTGGTCTGGCTGGAGGACCAGCAGGGAGATGCCGCGGCGAAGGCGTGGCTCGAGGCGCAGATCCCCTCACACGAGTCCACCGAACTCGGTCAGTATCTCCACTATGCGTACGCCAAGCTGCTCGCGAACATGGGCGACAAGGCCGGCGCGATCGCCCGCTACCTGCTCGTGGCGGACAAGTACCCGTACCCCACCGGCGCGCTCTGGGATGACTCGTTGTTCCACGCCGCTGAGCTCGAGGTGGAGGTCGGCAACCCCAAGGGAGCCGTCAAGCACCTGCGCCGCATGCTCAATGAGCGAGAGCCTTCGAGTCTCTCGGGCAGCTACGAGCGACCGCGCTACAGCGAGAGCCAGTACAAGATCGCGATTCTCCTCCGCGACGCGCTCAATCAGCCAGAGCAAGCCATCCGCGAGTTCGAGCGCTTGCGTAAGGACTTCACGACCAGCATCCTGCGAGACGACGCCGCGTGGCAAGAAGCCAAGCTACGCCTTTCCCGGGGTGACCGCAGCGGAGCCTGCAGCACGATGCGGTGGTTGCGCGACGAGATCCCGGACAGCCGCTATGCGGCGTGTGGGCAGCTCCTGTGCGGCGAACTCAAGCCGCTGAAGCGCGAGTGCCGGGACTATATCCGGCGCGAACTCGTGCCCGATCCCGCGGAACTCGAGGCTCCCTGAGGGCTGCACGACGCGCAACCCGTGTGGGTCGGGATGATCAGAGCTCGTCGTCTTCGTCTTCGAAGTAGTCGTCGTCGTCGTCGTCGGACTCTTCCTCGTCCTCGTCCTCGTCTTCGTCCTCGTCGTCATCCTCGTCCTCGTCTGCACGAGGCTCGGTCTTCAGATCGATGCCGACTTCTCCCAGCTGGGTCTCGAGCAACTCGAACAGCTCGTCGGTGTCGTCACCGCTCCACTCGTCGAGGATGTCCGTGAGAAACTCGTAGAAGTCCCCACTGTCCAGCCGTCGTTCGATTTCCTCGACCTGCTCTTCGGTAAAGCTTTCGAGGATGTCTTCACGCAGCGATTCCGTGTCGCCCTCTTCGATTGCCTCCTGAGAGGACAGTCGAATCTGCCGAACCGCACGCCGATCGAGGTAGATGTCCATGGATAGAGCTTCCTGAGTCCTTGGTCGGGCTTTAGACGATGCTTCGATGGCCCGTCAAGGGATCGCGAACACGCCCCCTTCAACTTACGGTTGAGGTAGAAAGTGGGGGTGCGCTGGAGAGTACGAACCCTGCTCGCGGTGTTGACGGCAAGCACGCTGGCCAGCGCCCAAGCGGCCCGAGCGGATCTCGGCCTCCGAGACGGACGACTCGCGCCGCGCGGGGCCCCCCCGATCTCCGCCCACTACCTGCAGTACGGAGTGGGCCTGGTGACGGAGAACGTCGCGGAGGCTGGAGACGTCTGTCCTTCGAGTGCCTCCGCACCATGCATCCTCGGCGCGGGAGGAGGTCTCGCGATCCGCGTCGGCTATCGCTCCCGGGGTCCCTGGTACGTGGGCGGGGCCTACGAGTTCTCGCGCCAGGATCCCTCGAACCTGATGCGACTGGCGATCCTCCAGCAGCTCCGCGCAGAAACGCGCCTGTACACCAGCACCGAGGCACGGATGAGCCCCTACCTGAGCGGGGGACTCGGCATGGCGCTGTATGGCAACGAGTTCGGCAGCGACACAGGCGGCGTCTCCACCTTCCTCGGCCTCGGACTCGAGCTCCAGCTGAGCCGCACGACCGTGATCGGTGCCAGCCTGGCCTACCGCCCGCTGCTCTTGCGTGGCTGGACCGACTCCGCGGGCCAGCGGCGCTCGGATCGCTTCCTCGGCTTTGGCTTGGCGCACCTGGTGGCCGTGGAAATCACCCTCGAGGTTCGAAGTCCGCTCAGTCGATGGTAGTCGCCTTTCGCAAACAGATCCTTGACTCGGCTTCCTGGTAGTTGTCCTCTTGCCGGCTGTGAGGTGTGATCGCTGTGGGCGGGAAAACCCGGACCATGTGACGTTCTGCATGGACTGCGGGAACCGCCTGAAGCCGGCGCAACGCGTGGTCGAGCCGACGCCCCCGCGAGGCGTGCAGGCGCTCGGGGGGACTGCGTTCATGGATCAATCTCCCCTCGCCCAGGCGCCGGCAGCGCCCCCGGCCGCCGCTCCCGAGCGTCCTCCCAGCGTTCGTCCGCGTCCGGCGGCGCCCGACTTCGAGTTCGCGCCCAAGGCTCCAGCAGGTGAGGGCAACACGTGTTCGCGTTGCGGCACGCTCAACCCCGAGGTGAACCGCTTCTGTCTGTCGTGTGGCGCGCAGCTCCACCACTCGAAGCCCGCGCTGGCGAGCCCGGTCGTCGATTTCTCCGCACCAGTCGCGCCGGCCCCTCAACACATCACCTGCAATCGCTGCAAGGGCAGCAACCAGCCGAACATGCGCTTCTGCCAGTACTGTGGCGCGGCGCTCAGCGGCAACGACGCCACGCGACCGGACTCGCCAGAGGCACGTCAAGCCGCGGCTGCTGCGTTCGAGCAGATCCACGCGCACCATGCGGCTCGAGCGTCCGCCCCAGCAGCTGCCCCGACGCCAGCTCCCGCGGCCCCCCCGGCGCCGGCCTACTCGGCCCCAGCACCCCAGCCAGTCGCAGCGGCCGCGCCTCCAGTGCCCCAGCCGATCGCTGGACCCCATCCGGTGCCGGTGCCTGACCCCATCCCTGCGCCCCGCCCGGTGCCATCGCCCCAGCCACAGCTCGCTCCTCAGCCAGCGTCTGCTGCCCCGCCCCAGGAGCAGTCAAAGGGCCAGGCTCGAGGCAAGCTGGTCGTGATCGCCCAGGATGGAAGCCCTGGCCGTGAGTACCCCATATTCGAAGACCAAGTGGACATCGGTCGCCAGGAAGGCGCGATCGTCCTTCCCAACGACCCCTACGTCTCTCCCCGCCATGCGCGGGTCATGTTCCGCGATGGGCATTTCTTCATTCGCGACCTCGGTTCAGTAAACGGCGTCTACGTCCGCCTCACGAAGACCGAACCGTTGAGAAACGCTGACTTGATTCTGGTCGGCTTGGAGGTGTTAAGGTTCGAAATCGTGAGCGAAGCCGAGAAAGGGTTGGGGCAAGCCGCCGAGCGGGGCACGCAGATCTTCGGCTCCCCAGCCGCGCCCCGCTTCGCCCGCCTGTCTCAGAAGACCGTCGAAGGCGTCACACGGGACGTCTATCA
This sequence comes from Myxococcales bacterium, assembly GCA_020430865.1. The sequence continues at coordinate 5,720 of JAGQIY010000258.1, read as the reverse complement.
CCTCACACGTGAGCAAACTGTCATCGGGCGAGAGTCAGGTGATATCGTCTTCACGGGCGATCCATTCATGAGCCGACGACACGCGGGCGTTACCCGCGAACCCTCTGGGCGAGAGTTCAGCCTGAGGGACCTGGGATCTTCCAACGGGACCTACCTCGCGATCCGAGGAGAGCAGCAGCTGGAAGACGGCGACCACGTACGGATCGGCCAACACCTATTTCGTCTGGAAATCCTCATGGGTTCGCGTCAGCACCGACGCGAAATTTGATCGGGCCACCTAGCTGATATGAGCCAAAACGGGGACGCGGCGGGCGAAATCCGCATTCATCTATTCGGCCGTACCGACGTCGGGCAGATCCGCGAACACAACGAGGACAACTTCCTCGTCGCGGACCTGACGCGACGCAGCCGTAGCCTGATGGAGGCAGATCGACACCAGGTCGTCGGCCCTCGCGGTACTGTGATGGGGGTCTGCGACGGCATGGGCGGGGCAGCGGCCGGAGAGGTCGCGAGCCAGCTCGCCGTCGACATCATCTACGAGAAGCTGGTCGAGGGTGAGCCGCCCAACGATCGCGACGAGCTCGCGCGACGACTGGTTCGCTCGATCGAGGAAGCAGGTCTGCGGATCTTCAACGAGGCCCGCGCCGACCGCAGCCGCCGGGGCATGGGCACCACCTCTACCATCGCGGCGCTGGTCGACTCGCGTCTGTTCCTGGGTCAGGTGGGCGATAGCCGTGCCTACATCCTGCGTGGCGATCGAATGGTCCAGGTCACGCGCGATCAGTCGCTCGTGAACCAGCTCATCGAAGCCGGACAGCTCACCGAGGAAGAGGCGGAGACCTTCGAGCACAACAACATCATCCTGCAGGCGCTGGGCACCGCGGACACGGTCCAAGTCGATCTGACCTACGCCGATCTCCGCCAGGGTGACGTGCTGATGCTCTGCTCGGACGGCTTGAGCGGCATGCTGCGCGCGGACGAGATGCGCGAGGTCATGCTGACCGTGAAGGACCCACTGGAGGCCTGTAAGGTCCTGACGGATCGCGCCAACCTCGCTGGCGGTCACGATAACATCACGGTGATCGTCGCCAAGTTCGAAGGCTCTGGCCTCCCACCCGCGAGCCCGGACGACGTTCTGAGCTATCAGAAGTACGCGATCACGAATCAGCCAACCGCCGACGCCACGGTGCGGGCCGCGCCGGTCGCACCCGAGGTGCCCCTGCAGCTGAGCGACGAGGCAGCGCGGGAGTCGCGCAAGCTCAAGGTGTCCCACACCATGGTCGGCATGGACGCGGCCACCGTCCAGGCTGCCGTGCAAGCGGCGAATCACCCCGAGACGCCGCATGCGCCCCCGATGCCCCCGGCGTTCTACGATCCGGAAGAGGACCCGGTGGATATCCCGACCACTGGGCTACCGCCCACCGTGGTGGGAATGATGGTCCTCGGGGCCCTGCTGGTCGCGGCCCTTGCTGGGGGCTACCTCGCCCTGGCGCCTTGATTGATGCGCCGCCGCTGACGCCGTCCTCCGCGGTCGGACCGCTGACCGCACCCGGCGACGAGATGGACTGAGATGCGGCACGCCCTTCGACGCCTGCTGTGGCTCCTACCTGGGTTGATGCTGATCAGCCTGCTCGGCTTCTGGGCGGTCAGCAAGACGTTGCAGCCGACCGCCACGTCCCTGCCACGCTTCTTCAATCCGAATCCAGTCAGCGTAAGAAACCTCGCGGAAAAAGCGATGGCCGACGCAGCGCAGGGCGAGCGCGCTGGCGCTCGTGAGCTGCGGCGCTTGGGGGGCGCCGCGCTGCCCTATGTGCTGCCCAAGCTCGATACGCTATCTCCTACCCAGCGCACCCGAGTCGCTCTCGCGCTGGCGCCGCTAGGGCGACGCATGGGTGTGGGCGAACCGGAGGAGCTCGACGACCCGGAAGCAGCGGTCGTGTTCTGGAGTCGATTCTGGCAGGACCGCGGACTCGACTATCGACCGCTGGTCGTGCGTCGCGCCGTCTCGCGCCTGGCCTCCAAGAGCTCCACCTTGCGCAGAGCGGACGTGCTGGCGCTGGATACGTACGCGCTACCCGAGCTGTTCACCGCACTGGCGTTGCCGACGACCGATCAGGAGGTCCCTCGCGCGCGGCGCCTGGTCGCGATGATCGCGCACATCACCGAACGCAGCGAGCGAATCCCCAGGGTAACAACTCTGAGCGAGGCGCAAGCTGTCGTTCGTGAGTACCGCGAGTGGTGGCGCCAGGAGCGCGCCAGCTACATCCCTCGTGAAGGTACCGACCGCGTGCTCGCGATGTTTCGCGACACGCAGTATGGCGAGTGGCTCACCTCCACCATCGTCTATCGCTCCGACGAACTCCTGCGGCAACTGGCCTACGCGAGCGTACCGAGCCTCCGCCTCGCCGGGTGGGCAGTGTTCGGATCCCTGGTGTTGGCGGTGCTCCTGCTCGCCCTCCCGGTCCCTCGCGGACGACGCTACACGCTCTTCTTCGCCTTCCTTGCCAGCTCTCCTTTGTGGTTCGTGCTGGTGTGGACGGGCTCGGATCTGGGCGCCCTCGCCATGGCGCTCTTCGGAGGCATCCGCGCGGCAAGCTACGCGCGCGCCCTGCAGCGGCAGCTCGTCGGCGCTGCCCTCGATCAGGCGGAGCGGGGCTTTGGTCTGAGTCCGCTCCGGCGACGACTGCGACACGCTCGCCTCGGCTTGGGCTACGCGATCGCCGACCTGCCGCTGGCGCTGCCAGGCATCTTCTCGGCGGCGCTGCTGGTCGAGCTGGCGACCCGACAGAGCGCCCTGGGCACGCGTACCCTACAGGCCATCCGCCAGGGCGACATCGGCTGGGTGATGGTGTTGCTCGTGGCGCTCACGGCGCTGGTCGCACTGGCCCAGCTGTTCGGGGACTACGCTCTTGGACGCCTCGATCCTCGCTTGCGTGAAGCGCTGCGCCGACGGGAGGGGCGCGTCGCGTGAAGTTCCGGGTCGCGCTGTCGCTGCTCGCCCTCGGCGTGGGCGTGAGCGGGCTCGGAGCGTTCAGCTCCGGCTCACCCCAGCTGTTTCAGCTGACCCTGGTTGGCGTGTCCGTCGCCATCTTCGGCGTCGCGCTAGGATGCATGCTGGCCCTCGCCGCCGCCTTTGGGCCGCGCACCATCGACCGCTTGCTCGCTCGCGGGGTGGAGGCCAGCGCTGCCCTACCCACGGTGATCTTCCTGGCGCTGATCCTGATCGCCCGCCCGGGGCTTGGCAGTTGCCTGGCGCTGCTCGGGATGCTCAGGGCATTTCGGATCGCTCGGCCGCTGCGGGCGGAGCTCCTGCGCCTCCAGACCCTCGACTGGGCGCTGGCGTCCCGCGCCCTGGGAGCGAGCACCTGGCGGATATTTCTGCACGGTTATCTTCCTGCACTGATGGAGTTGCTCGCGTTGGAGCTGGGCAGTGGGGTGCTCTGGACGCTGGGAATCGTCTTCGCGACCAGCTTCATGCGGCCCGATCTGCTGCTGGAGGGCACGCTGCTCGCGCGCTCAGCGGGTGGCTCCGGTGCCCTCGGCTGGCTGGGCGGCGCGCTGCTCGGCCTGGGGAGCCTCGGCTTGGTCTTCCCCGATCGCCGCAAGCGCAGGGGGTGAGGAGCGCCGACCAAGCATCGCTGGCCGCTGGACGACGCTCGATCCTGGCACTCCGTGTTGCTTTTCCGGGCTCGCTGACGCGAGCCCGCTTTTTGTTGTAGAAGCCTCCCATGGCACTCGCCCAAGTCACAGAACAGACCTTCGAGCAGGAAGTCCTCCACAGCGAGCTCCCCGTCATGGTGGAGTTCGGCGCCGAGTGGTGTGGCCCCTGCAAGACCGTTGCACCAGAGCTGGCCGCCCTTTCTCAGGAGCTCGAGGGCAAGGCAAAGATCGTGACGGTCGACATCGACAAGAGCCCGATGCTGGCGCGTGCGCTGGGGATCCAGTCCGTGCCGACCTTCGTGGTCTTCCACAACGGTCAGCCCGCGGGCGGCAAGGCGGGTGCGATGAAGCGCGCGGAGCTGCGCAGCCTGCTCGAGCCCTTCCTGCCCCGCACTGCCGGCGCGCTCAAGCCCGAAGAGGTGGCAGAGCTGCTGAAGCGCGGCCAGATCAGCCTGGTCGACACTCGAGAGGCGCCGGTCTTCGCTCGCGCGCACCTCCCCGGCGCGGCGAACCTTCCGCTCGAAGAGATCGAGTCTCGCTTGGCCGAGCTGCACATGCTCCCTGCGGAACCAGTGCTCTACTGCCGCAGCGGCGACAAGACCAAGGAGCTCGCGGAGAAGCTCACGGAGCAAGGAGTTCCCGTGAACTTCCTGGAAGGTGGCGTCCTGGGTTGGGAAGCCTCGGGATTCGAGCTCGAGCGCCCAGACTGAGTTCAGGGCTCCCCGACGCTGGCTCGAGCCGCAGCGAGCGCCACAGACAGCACCTCTCGCACGGCGCAGCCGGACTCCTGGGCCAGGCGCTGGCAGTCCGTGAACTCGGGTTTGATCTGTGGGGGCCCAAAGTCGCCCTCGCTGACCTTCACCCGAACCGCGCCCCAGGGCGTTTCCACGAGGATTTCGCGTCGCGGGCGCTCCACGCGCCCGACGCTGCGCCTGCGTACGCCGATCGAGCTGGTCTCTCTCAGCACGCAGGCCGCCACCCGCTCGGTGACTGCATGGGGAGCGAGCGCCGAGATGATCCAGCCTGGGCGCCCCTTCTTCATCGTGACGGGGACGATCCAGGCGTCCACGGCGCCAGCCGCGAGCAAGGCTTCCAGCGCGTGTCCAGCGAGCTCTCCCGTCAGATCGTCGACGTTCGCCTCGAGCAGCTCGAGTCGGTGCTCCTCCACCCCGGGCGCGAGCAGAACCGCCCGGAGGGCGTTCGGCCGATCAGGCAGGCGACGCGTGCCGGCTCCCCAACCGTTTGCGAGGGGCGCAGCGCTGGGCCAGCCTGCGATGGACTCGGCGACGCCCGCAACGATGGCCGCGCCGGTTGGCGTGACCAGCTCGACCTCGATGCCGGAATCCACCGTCAAGAAGCCCTTCAAGCAGCCCAAGGTGGCGGGCGCTGGTAGCGGGATGCGCCCGTGGCGGCACTCCACGAAGCCTCTCCCCAGCGGCAATGGCGTCACCAGCACCCTCGCCCCCAGGAAATCGAAACAAGCAGCGGCACCGACGATGTCCACGATCGCGTCCAGCGCGCCCACCTCGTGGAAATGCACATCGTCGACATCGATCCGATGCACCGCCGCTTCAGCTTCCGCAAGGATCTCGAAGATGCGCTGCGCCAAACCGCCGACTGGCGGTGAGAGTGCGCTCCTCGAGAGGATGTCGCGGATCTCTCCGTAGCTGCGTTCCTTGCCGCCATCGGCGATGTGCACATCGAAGTGGGTCGCCCCGATGGCTCCAACCGGCACCGACCGCAGCTCCAGCGCGTAGCCCTCGAGCCCCAGGCTGGCCACCGCTTCCTTCACGACGCTGAAGGGCACTCCGAGATCGATCAGCGCGGCGATCGTCATGTCGCCCGCGATTCCGCTGAAGGCGTCGAGCAGCAAGGTCTTGCCGACGCCCGCTCCGCGCTCGAGGGGCACTCGCCAGCTCTCGGGATCGCGGTCGGTCAGCGGACCGTGGCTGTGGTCGTGGCTGTGGTCGTGGCTGTGGTCGTGGCTGTGGTCGTGGCTGTGGTCGTGGCTGTGGTCGTGGCTGTGGTCGTGGCTGTGGTCGTGGCTGTGGCTGTGGTCG
>JAGQIY010000257.1 GCA_020430865.1 Myxococcales bacterium | reverse complement strand
CGGTCGGCATAGCTGATCTCGCAGGGGGTGTGCGCGCGGTAGAAGATCAGCTGCGCGATGCCCTCGTTCGCGTACACCTTGGCCGGCAGCGGCGTGGTGTTGGAGATTTCGAGGGTGACCTTGCCTCGCCACTCGGGTTCGAGGGGCGTGACGTTCACGATGAGGCCGCAGCGTGCGTAGGTGCTCTTGCCGACGCAGATGACGAGGATGTCTCGAGGGACTTCGATGACCTCGACGGTTTCGCAGAGGGCGAAGCTGTTGGGGGGGATGATGACGTGGTCGCGGCCGGTGGCGGCGACGTCGACCTCGACCATGAAGTCGTCGCTGAACCGTTTCGGGTCAACGACAGCCACATCGCCGTGGATGGGGGTTGCGGTGAAGATCTTGAAGCGGGCTCCGACGCGGACGTCGTAGCCGTAGCTAGAGACGCCGAAGGAGATCTTGCCGGGCCTCTTGATGGCGGGCTCGAACGGCTCGATCGAGACGGAGTTTCTGATCTGGCTATCGCACAGGACGGGCATGCGGCCTCTCCCGGGCAGCGGGGTGGCCGTCCTGGCCATGCCGCCCGTCTCCTGGTTCGGGGCCATCCAGCCCCGAGGTCGAGTCGTGTGATTGTACCGAACAGTTCCCTGCCTATCTCGCGGACGAAAGCGAGCGGTCGAGATATTACCACTACCTGTCGTGTGTGTGGAGTCAGAACGCCCCAAAATGGGGTATTGACAGGCAGAAAAGTGTCAAAAGTTGCGCAACACTCGGCTGAACTGGCGCTTGCGATGCGCGAAGAAAATTGCGGGGCGGTGGATGGTGGGGTGTGGGTGCCACCGGGTGGCGCGGGCTGACAGGGTTTCCACAGGGATCGTGAGCGGTTGGTGCGAAGAACGCCCCGGTGGGCGGTATGGGCGTGTACCCTTTGTGACCCGCAGGCGGGTGCAGGCCCCCCACCTCCACGCCATCCCGCCTCCGAACCAGCCCGATTCCTTCTATAGCCAGCCTCTTGATCGGAGCCATGCCCATGCCCATGCCCCGCGTTACACGCCGAGTGCTTCCCATGCTGCTCGCTGTCGGCACGCTCGCTTTGACCGGCTGCGGCGGCGGCTCGAAGGGCCGCACGATTCAGGGGGATACGTCTGGGATCACGCGGAGTGTGGAGCCGATCCGACGCGGGACGCTGGGGAGCATCGCCTCGACGACGGCGGGCGAGCCGATGCTGATCAGCGGGTACGGGCTGGTGGTCGGTCTGGACGGCACGGGCGGGGGCGTGCTGACGGACGACATCGTGACGACGATGGAGCGGCAGATGCAGCTCAAGGGGATCGGCCCTGGGGGTGCTATCGATCAGGGGCCCATGATCGACCCGCAGACCGGTCGACCGAAGACGGCGCGAGAAGTGCTGGCGGACCCGAACATCGCGGTGGTGCTGGTGCAGGCGGTGATCGCGCGCGGCTCGCCGGAGGGATTCGACTTCGATGTGGTGGTGCGGGCGCTGAACGCGACGAGCCTTCGGGGCGGTCAGCTCTGGACGACGGACCTGCGGCTGGGGCCGCCGAGTTCTTT
>JAGQIY010000256.1 GCA_020430865.1 Myxococcales bacterium | reverse complement strand
GGCGCCGGCACATGTTGCCGTACGGAACGCGGGACCGACCAATCTATCCAAGGGCTTCGCGGCTGCGACGGGCGCACCAGCGAGCCAAGTCCGGATGCGATCTGATCCCCTTCGACGTTGACTGCGCGCGGTCGCTTCGCGCCCGTGCTCGTCTACCTTCGTCGACTCCGTCCAGCACAGCTGGACTCCGTCCACTCCGGTTCCCAGCAAAGGCCTCTGGCCCAAACTTGCATTCGACTACTCGGCGCCTCCGCGGGGGCGGGAGCCAAGCGGGTCGGGTCGTAGACCGTGTCGTCTCGCAGCACGTAGTAGGCGATGCGAAGGATGTGTCGCGCCGCACCGACGACGGCGATCTTGCGCCGTTTGCGTGCGGTGTGGATCCGCATGGCGATCGCCTTCAGTGGTGCTGCTTCCGCCGAGCGACAGCGCCAGAGCAGGACGTGCGCGGGCCTGGGTCAAGATCCGTCGAAGCGCGGGGCTGCCCTGCTTGGTGATGCCTCCGGAGCGCTTGCTGTCCCCGCTCTGCCACACGCTCGGCACGAGGCCCGCGTAGGCCGCCGGACGCTGACGAAGAATCTCGGGACGATGGGGACGATGACTGAGCTTTTAGCGGCGGGGCTAACGCTGCTATGCTGACCGGGTCCGCGGGGCGAATTTTCTAACCGTCGCGACCCAAGTTATAGTTGGCCTGACTCTGGGCAACCCCGATCCCCACCCTTACAGATCTCGCCGTCTCCAGGCGCCACTCCCCCAACAGCCACTCTTCGACCTTCCCCACGTTCGCTTGCCACCATTGCCGACGCCACGAAGCCCCACGCGTTCCACGCACACCACCATGGACACCAAATTTCTCGACACCATCCACAAGCTCATCGCCGAGGGCGAACTCGACATTGCTGTCGAGCGCCTCAACGAAACTCTAACCAGTGCCCCCCCAATCCTACGCCGTGAAGCGACCCTACTGAAAGCGCGCGTGGCCGCAGCAAACCGCAAAGCCCGAATGGGCCACCTCACTCTCGAACAGCACGCCACACAGATGAGTCAGCTCACCAGCGCGGCACTTGAACTCCTTGATGAGATCCCGAAACTCGTAGACCGCGCCCGGCTCCCCGTAGACCAGCCACCCTCTCGCGACCCTTCACCAACCGCAGAGACCCTTGAAAAAATCATTGGCGACAATCGCCTGGTCTCAATCGCTTGGCTCCATCGCGCCCTCGCCGCCGCGAGCTCCGTATGCCTAGTCCAAACACCCCGCGGCTCAGGAACCGCCTTCGTTGTCCAACCGGGTCGCATACTGACAAATCACCACGTCCTGCCCAGCCGGGAAGTGGCCGGCAAGTCACAATTTGTCTTCAACTTCGAAGAAGACGCCAATGGACGCCTGCACGAACCCACCTTCTATAACTGCGACTCCTCCAGCTACCGCGGCGATGCATTCCTAGACTACGCTGCAGTGGATCTGCTCCCCGCCACCGAAACCTCCCCGTCCGTGGAGACCCTCACTCCTCTCAGAGCTTCTACAGCAAACCTGCCGAATCCCGGCGACTACGTCTGCATCATCCAGCACCCATCCGGCGGCCCCAAGAAGATAGCCGTTAGCGAAAATCAAGTAGTGCACGTCTACGAGCATAGACTCCAGTACGTCACCGACACCAAGCCCGGCTCCAGCGGCTCACCCGTGTTTGACGACGACTGGAATGTCGTGGCCCTGCACCACGCCGGCGGCCAAATGGTACGCGACGCTTCAGGAACTCGTCACTTTGTAAACGAAGGCGTACTCCTGAAGCACATAGCTGACCACG
>JAGQIY010000020.1 GCA_020430865.1 Myxococcales bacterium | reverse complement strand
CGCAGGAGCCTGGCAGGCACAGCGACCTCGGATCGAGCGTGATGCGGTATCCCATGGCACCCCCGGGGCCATGGACGTTACGCCAGCCCCCCACCGATGCCCAGGACATCCATCAGGGCCGGGGCGCCCTGCGTCAGCATCCGTCGCAGGAGACCTGATGGGAGATTTACCCTAACCTTGGTCAGCGCCATGTCATTGCTCTCCCTCGAGATGTCGGCGGATCGCATCGCGAAGCTCAAGGACGCGGCGCTCGCGCACGATGACCCGAAGGAGGCTTGGCGCCTGGCGCGACCGCTACTGAAGGGCGTGCGCCAAGCCGAGGCGGCCCGAGCCCTGGCGGACTTGACCCGACGTGGCGCATTCGAGCTCGCCGACGGTTTGGTTGCTGCCCAAGCGCTGTTGGATGCAGCACCCGAGGACGCTCAGGTCATGGGGTTGCTCGGGCGAGCCTTCGAAAGCTTGCACGACATCCGATACCTGAACGGAGCACCACCGACCACACGTGTGCTGCTGGAGATCGCGGACCGGCTCCAGGACCTCGTAGACTCCGCGGGCGCGGCCAGCCGCGACGACGAGCTCGCGCTGCACCATGGCTTGAGCGTGGCGGCGCGGATCCTCGGTCGTTCCTGGGACGATGTGGCTGAACGCTCCGAGCGCTGGTTGGTGGAGGCAAACGGTGCGCGCTGGACGGATCTGTATGGGCTCGGGCTGTTCTACAAGACACGAGGGCGCTTCCAAGAAGGGCTTGCTGCGAACCAACGTGCGTTCGACTCCGGCGGCGCCGAGGACGACGCCGTTCGGTGGAACCTTGGCATCTGCGCCACCGGCGCGGGAGATGGCGAGACTGCGCTGAAGATCTGGAAGTCCATGGGCAACCGGATCGAGCTCGGACGGTTTGGCCTTCCGGACGGGCGCTACCACGAAGTGAAGGTGCGCCTCGCCCAACGTCCGCTCGCCGAGCGCAATCCCGAAACGGAACCGGACGATCCTGGGCTGGAGGAGACGATCTGGATCGAGCGTCTCAGTCCGTGCCACGGCATCGTCCGCTCCGCTCTATTTCAGCACCTGGGTGTCGACTACGGCGACGTGGTGCTCTTCGACGGCGCCCCCATCACGCATCACAAGTACGGCGAGGAGCAAGTTGCGGTGTTCCCCCATCTTGCGACCCTGGTGCGTCCCGGCTACCGCATCTGGCGATTCGCCGGCACTCAAGGTGAACCGGGTCAGATCGCGGAGCTGTCGCGGGATCTCCCCGACGACTCCGTTCTCTACGTGCACACCGAGCAATTCCAAGTGGTGTGCCACAGCTGCTGGGAAAGTGGGCGGATGAACGCCGAGCATCATCACGACGAGGAACATCGCGTGGTCACCGGCAAGCTGTGCGCACCGCCGCACACGTCACCAACCACCTTGCTCGACCGGCTGGACGAGCTCGTTGCCACCACCGAGGGCATTCAGTTGCTCGTGCCCGACCTCGCCCGAGAGACGGGGCGCGCAGACCGCGCCGAGGTCGAAGCCCGACGCTTTGCGATGATCGAAAGCTGACGGTGGTTCCGCGGCAGACCAACAAGACCAGACTCAGGTCACGGATTGCGGCGTGCTCTTGGCTCCGCGCCCATGGCAAGGCGACTGGCAACTATGGGCTCTCCTGGCATCTTCGTGGGTGAGGAATCGTTGGCTTTGGTGCGCTTGTCCCCGCGTTTCTGCGCT
>JAGQIY010000255.1 GCA_020430865.1 Myxococcales bacterium | reverse complement strand
TGAACTACACAAACTCCCAAACGTCCAGCCCGTGTTTTGGCCGCGCGTACCCCCGTCCCGGTTCGGGGGTGAGGAGCGCTGGTCTCAGACGAAGCCCTTCAGGATGTACCCGCTCACGGGTTCGCTGATGCCCTTGAGCTGAATGCCCGGCATCTCCTCGGTGATCACCAGCTCGCGCACCCGGGAGTACGTGTCTTGACTCAGCAGCACGCCGCCAAGCGGCGCCTTCGACTCATGTCGCTGCGCGCGGTTCACCGCGTCGCCGATGCAGGTGTAGTCCCGACGCACGAACCGCGAGCCGATGTCACCACGCACGATCGGCCCGGAGTTCAGCCCGATCCGCATCACCAGCGGTGGCTCTCGATCGGCGTTGAAGCGAGTCAGCGCTTGCTGCATGCCCCACGCGGCGCGCGTGGCGCGCAGCGGGTGCGGTTCGTCGAAATCCGGCCGCTCCTCGAAGACTGCCATGATCGCATCACCGATGAACTTGTCGATGTCGCCCCCCTGCTCCTTGATCACGACGCAAAGGGCATCGAAGGCCTCGTTCAGGATCGCAACCACCTCCGCTGGAGTCATCCGGGAGCTCATCGAGGTGAAGCCGCTGATGTCGCTGAACAGCAAGGTCGCGTCGACCTCCTTCGCGCGAATGGCGTAGGGCTCACCGCTGACCGACAGCTCCTCGGCGGCCTGGACCGCGCCTTCGCTGATGTACAGGCGCGACGCCTCCTTGTAGCGAGCGAGGCGCGCCTCCGCGAGCACGCGCTCGACGATCGCGATGCACTTGTCCGTGGTGAAAGGCTTGACCAAGTAGCTCGTCAGCCCCGCCGCGCGCATCTGAGCCTGATCTCGCTTGGACTCACGCGCGGTGAGCATCACCAGTGGAACGTCACGTGTCTCCAGGGTGTGGCGCAAGGCATGAACCAGCTCGAAGCCTGTCATGCGTGGCATGTCGTAGTCGGTCAACACCAAGTCCGGCACGCTGGCCTTGGCCTTCTCGAGACCATCTGCGCCGTCGACTGCCGTTTCCACGCGAAAACCCTGGCGCCTCAAGCAGTCAGCCACCAGGTGACGAATGGCTGCCGAGTCGTCGACGACCAGGACATGCTCACGCGCGCTGATCATCCGCGTCGCGAGCAAGGAGTGCAAGCGCGTTACCAGCTCCTCCGGAACGACGGGTTTGACCAGATAGTCATCGGCACCGGCGTCGAAGCCGCGCTCCAGGTCCGCAGCCTCACCCAGCGAGGAGCAGATCACGACCGGCACCTCGCGGAATCGCTCGTCCTGCTTGACCTTGCGACACAGGTCATAACCGCCGAGCTTCGGCATCTCGACGTCGGTCAGCAGGAGATCCGGAGGATCCTGCTCCAGCAGCTGGAACGCCTCCTCTCCATCGAAGGCTTCCCGGACCTCGTATCCGGCACCGCTGAGGATGGGCACCGTGTGCTTGTGGATGAGCTCGCTGTCGTCCGCCAGCAGGACGCAGAGCTTGCCGCGCACGCTACGCTCCAGCGCTGCCTTCAGTTCCTGAGCCTGGAAGGGTAGCTGCAGGCCACGAGAAAAGCCCTGATCCCGGGCGGAATCGCAGCTCTCCAGCTCCAGGCCAAGGTAGATCGCGTGGGGGATCTCGAGCCCTGCCTGGCGAGCACGCTGCAGCACCTCGTGGGCGGGCTCGCCATCCACGTGGGGCGCGAACAGGACGACGTCCGGCGCCTCCCCCGTCTGCTCGAACAATGCGTCCAAGTGCGGAGCGACGAACAGCTCATGCCCTGCGGGCCGCACGACTTGCCCCACGAACTCGCCGAGGAGACCAGGCGGTGTCACGAGCCCTACACGCATGGCCACCGATGTTAGAGGCCTCGGGCGAAATGGTCCAAGACGTCACGGGAGCGTCTGCGCGACGCGCCCCCGTTGAGACGCAACACCTGGAAATTGGCCCGGAAGCGCGCGGGACGGCGCCTGATCCGCAGCTTGACCCAGGGGGCGGTCCCGCGCGCCTGCCTGAACTCCGCTCTGTTTGCATCGCCGCGCGACCAGGACTACAGGCGCGAGGGTGACCTCGCTCGAAGCCTCGGAGGTTGTCCTGACGTTTCTGGAGAGCGTCGGCCGACGCAGCGAGGCCGAACTCTACCTCGAGCTGTTCCGCAAGCTCCCCAAGGCGAGCTTCGCGGTGATCGCCGCCGAAGCCACCGTCACGCGCCACACGCGACGCAGCCTGGTGGAGCAGCTTGGCTTTCTGACCCAGCTCGGGCTGGTCGCCCCGCTGCTGCTCGGTCTGTTCGATCCTGAACGCGCCGCCGGGTCCAGCGCAGCGTTGATCGGCAGCTTGCGCGAGGCGGGGCTCGAGGTGAGCGAGCACGCGCCGATGGCTGTTTCCTCCGGGAACGAGCTACGCCGTGATCTGGAGGCGGGCAGGCTGCCTGTCGTGAGCTTCTCCCCCGACTCCAGCGAGGACGATCGCTTCGCGGCGCTCGCGGCGCTCCTGGCATCGCTCCAGAGCCGGAAGCTGGTGGTGCTGAGGAACCGCGGAGGCCTCGGCCCGCATGGGCAGCGGCGCGTGGCCTTGACGCCCGACCACGTGCTGCCTGCTCACGATGGGGGTCTCAGCGTGATCAACCTGCAGACCGATCTGGCCTTGTTGCTCGCCTCCGATTTGCTGCTCCCCGGGGAACCCCAGCTGCTGACGCGCTTGGCGCCGCTCGCCGAGGCCAACCGACGCGTGCAGATCAGCGTCGCCTCGCCGCTCGGCTTGCTGAAG
>JAGQIY010000254.1 GCA_020430865.1 Myxococcales bacterium | reverse complement strand
GAGATGGTCGGCAACGACACCATCGTGGCCAAGGCCACGTTCGAGCGCGCAGGTGACACGCGACGTTTCTCCCTCTCCAGCGGGGGCTGGTTCGAGGGCTCGCCGGGCTGGCACATCGAGACCGGGGAGGGCGTCGCCCGCCCACTGGACCGCAAGGTGTCGCCAGCAGCGTTGCGGCGCCTCCTCAAGAGCCCCACCATCGCGGAGCCAGCGAGCGAGCTGATCGCGTTGATCACCAATGGTCTTCCTCGCGTGGCCCTCGAAGTCGGCGCGGAGTTGCCCGACCTCTCCCTGGTGGCCGACGTGATCGACCTGGAGCCAACCTTCAGACTCCGGGCGAGTGGGACACTCACCGAGGCCCACGTGAGCCTCAAGGCGGAGTACGCCGACATCGAGGTCGAGGTGCGCGCCGATGGCATCTCCCCACCGATCCTGATCCTCCCCCCCGAGGAGGGACAGAAGCGCGCGAAGTGCATCCGCTGCGACATCGCTGGCCAGCAGCTGGCAGTCCAGCAACTGCTCGATCTCGGGCTGACCCCAGATGAGTCGGGCGAGTCCTTCGTGGCCAACGGCGGGGACGCGATCGACTTCTGGTCCAACGGCGTCGCGGCGCTACCCGAAGAATGGGACCTGTTCGTCCCGGACGAGCTGGCCGGCACCCGCGTGCGCTCCAAGCCGATACAAATGAACGCCCGTGTCTCCAGCGGAATGGACTGGCTCAACGTCAAGATCACCTACGAGAGCGAGGGCGTCGGGGTAGATCGGGACGAGCTGCGGCGTTGCCTCGCGGAAGGAATGAAGTACGTCCGCCTCTCCGACGATAGCTACGCGCCATTCGACGCCGAACGAGTGCAGCAGCTCATCGACCGCGAAGTCGAGCTGATGGCCGCCGCGGGCAAGAACGGGAAGATCCCGTTGTCTCAGGCTGGGCGGCTGCAGGAGCTGCTCGAGCACACCGATAGCTCCACGGTCGCCGCGGCAACCAAGCAGCTATTCAAGAAGCTCGCGTCCATCGACTCGATCAAGGCGATGAAGAAGCCTCGGGGCCTGAAGGCGACCTTGCGCCCCTACCAAGAGCAGGGGCTCGCGTGGTTGAAGTTCGTGCACGACCTCAGCTCCGGCGGCGTCCTCGCCGACGACATGGGTCTGGGCAAGACGATTCAGACCATCGCCTTGATGTTGGCACTCAAGAACGAGCAGAAATCGATGCGCGCGCTGATCGTCGCCCCGACGAGCGTCGTCTCCAACTGGGTGCGAGAGATCGAGCGTTTCGGACCGACGCTGACGACAGCGCTCTGGCATGGCGCCGGGCGCCGCGAGCAGCAGAGTGAACTCGGCACCGCCAACGTGATCATCACCAGCTACGCGCTGCTCCGTCGCGACATCGACCTGCTGAAGAAGCTCGAGCTCGACTACGCGATCCTGGACGAAGCGCAGAACATCAAGAACCCGCTGAGCGCCACCGCGCAGGCCGCGAAGGAGCTGAACGCGAGCCATCGCCTCGCCCTGACCGGCACCCCGATCGAGAACCGTCTGAGCGAGATCTGGAGCATCTTCGAGTTCGTGAGCCCAGGCCTGCTGGGGCCGTTGAACAAGTTCGAGGAGCGCTTCGCCCGCCCCATCGACCAGGGCGACTCAAAGAAGGCCGCCCGGCTGAGGGCGGTGATCCATCCCTTCATTCTGCGTCGCACCAAGATGGAGGTGGTCAAGGACCTCCCGCCGAAGATCGAGAGCGATCAGATCGTCGACCTCGCCCCGGATCAGCGCGCGATCTACACCCAGGTGCTGCGCGAGGTCCGGGCTCAGGTCATGGGCGAAGTCGAGCGTGTCGGTGTCGCGAAGAGCCAGCTCCACATCCTGGCGGGTCTGACCAAGCTGCGGCAGGCGGCATGTGACCCGCGGCTCCTGGGCCTTCCCCGGGAGTTCACGCACGAGGACAGCGGCAAGCTCATGGCGCTGCGCGAGCTCGTCGAGGAGTGTGAGTCAGGCGGTCACAAGGTGCTGATCTTCTCTCAGTTCGTTTCGATGCTGAAACTGATGAAGAAGGCCTTCGACGAGGACAAGATCACCTATGAGTACCTGGACGGGAGCACGACGGATCGTCCCGAGCGCATCGATCGCTTCCAGAGCGATCCCACGGTCACGTGCTTCCTGATCAGCCTCAAGGCTGGCGGCTCTGGTCTCAACCTGACGGCGGCGGACACCGTCATTCATTTCGACCCGTGGTGGAACCCGGCGGTCGAAGATCAGGCGTCGGACCGCGCGCACCGCATCGGCCAGAAGAAGGTGGTGAGCGTCTACCGACTGGTGGCTGCCGGGACGATCGAAGAGAAGATCCTGCAGCTCAAGCAGAAGAAGAAGGACCTGGTTGCCAGCGTGCTCACCGAAGACTCCGGCGGCGCCAAGAAGCTGACCAAGGAAGACCTCGAGGATCTTTTCCGTCTGGAATAATCGCCTCCTTCGGAACGACCCTCGCTCCAACGAGGCCTCGGCCTTCGAGCCCCCTGCTCCGAAGCCGGCGCGGCCGACGCCCCGCGCCGCAGCCAGCATCACAAAACGACCGAGGCCCGCCCAAGCGGGCGAGCCTCTCGTATACCCTCCGAGCTGGTTTCAGATGTCGCCGGTCGACTGCTGGCAACCCATGCCCGTGTCGTAGCCACAGGGTCCGTTGTTCGTCACGCAGCATGCGGTTCCCATACCGCTGGCGGGGCAGAACGCCGGGTTGCAGGTTCCCATGCTGCCGCCGTTTCCGGTGCCGCCGTTCGCGGTGCCCGCGCTGCCACCGTTTGCAGTGCCGCCGTTCGCGGTGCCCGCGCTGCCGCCGTTTGCGGTGCCACCGGCACCTGCATTGCCAGATCCGCCATTGCCAGACCCGCCGTTGCCGGTGTTGCCCGTCCCGCCGTTGCCGCCGTTCAGCGTCCCACCTTGGGCGCTGCCCCCACTGCCGCCGGTGCTCCCGCCAGTGCCCGCCGAGCTGCTGCCCGAGCTGCCACCGTCACTACCCTCGAAGACGCCATCCTCGCTGCCGGCGCAGGCGCTGACGAGCAAGGCGGACGATGCGAGCAACGTGGCGACGAACGCGAGGCGGGGAGTGGAGCCACGATGACGACGGGAAGTGGGCAGCTGGGTTCGCACGGTGAACCTCCGTAAGGGGCGAGGGAACAAAGACGCGACCAAGAACCTCTCGGTCGCAACTAGTCTAGTCCGAGAGCTGGGCGCAGGGAAAAGGGAAACCTCACGAATCTTGCTTCCAATTTCCCCACAGCACAATTGTTCGAGGCGGCGCGTCCCTTGACGCGCCGTGCCCGTCTTCCAGCGATTCACTCTCCATGAAGTCCTCTCACACCGCAACGTTCGCTCGTGCCGAGTAGCCTCTGGGCCGGGCGACGTCCCAGCTGGGCATTGATTTCGCTGTGTTTTTCCCTGGATTCCGCGCCGCGTGCAGGCGCCGGGGGCAGCGCTGCGCCGACCGCTGACGCGCTGTTTGGAATACGCCGACGCACGAAGTCGCAGCGCCGGTTTGCTTTAGGTTCAAAGCTTCTGGAAGGCGCCTCCTCGGAGCTTTCTCCGCGGATCCACTCCGTGGTTGGCCATCCACGACACCGACTGCGGTGCGGG
>JAGQIY010000253.1 GCA_020430865.1 Myxococcales bacterium | reverse complement strand
TTGGCTCCCGCCGAAGAGGCCCCGCACGAGGTCGTACTGGATACCAGTGGTGTCCTGGAACTCATCGAGGAACACGTGGCTGTAGGTCGCGTGCAGGGCGCGGCGCAGCGCGGTCGAAGTGGCGAACAGATACTCAGCCAACCGCGTCAGCAGCCTGAAGTTCAACGCGCTGCCTTCCTTCGCGGCGAGAAGCTGAGCCCACACGTGGAGGAGCAACACGGAGCCGGCGTCGGTCGGCGACGCTTCGAGGGGAAAGGGCTTCTTGGGCAGGGTGTAGAAGATCTGCTTGACCGTGTTCGTGGACACGAACCCGCGTCGATCGGTTCCTTGTGCGTGTGTGCGGAGTGCTCGGTCGATCTCCTTTCTCAGATCGGCGTCGCTCAAGACCAGCCGGTATGGCTTCGAGGGTCGGTACTCTTCGGGGAGCGCGGACGAGAGTCGATCGATCATGCCCTTGACGAACGAGTCGTAAGTCTTCGACACGAATCGCCGGCCGGCCTCTGGCCCGCAGCGAAGCACGACGCGCTCACGTAGCGCCCGAGCGGCGTCCCGCTTGAAGCAAAGCGCGAGGATCCGGCGCGGAACCCGGCAGCTGTTCGTCTCCAGGAGGAAGCATGCGCGCTGGGCGAGAAGCTCCGTCTTGCCCGCACCTGGACCGGCGACGACCAGATGGTTGGACGTGCTGCGAACCACGCGGAGCGCGTTGGGTTCGAGCTCCTTGTCGACGGGCTTCCAGTCGGCGATCGCCGTTCGCATGCGTCACCTAGAAAGGGAGGTCGTCCTCGTCCGGATCCGCGTGGTCCGGCTCGTCGTCCTCATCGGGTTCCGGCCACTCGGGCTCCGCCTCGTCGTAGTCCCAGTCGTCGTCATAGCTGTAGGGCTCGTCCAACTCGTCGTCGTCGGGTAGGGGAGGGGGGCCGTCTTCGTCGTCCTTGGTCGCGAACCCGACGCCCGCGAGCTCCGAGACACGCCCACACAGGGATGCGAGCGTGGCGGGCATCCCTGCCTGGATGTCGTCGTCGGAGACGTGGGCCAGCGCGAGGATGTGTGTCGTCGGCTTGCTGCGCGCCAGGAACAGATAGGAGTACCACGGGAAGAGCGCCTGCTGCGCGGGCGTGTAGGTCGCCCCATCACCGCCCTGATCCTTCAGGACCCGGCGAACGTCGGCGGCGATTCGTGCGGAGTACTTCTCTGCCTGCTTGACAGGGTCTGGGACCCGAGGCCCGAGGCCCCCATCGGTCGCGCCCTTGTACGCGGCGGGGAAGGCCTCCAGGAGCAGGAAGTCCAGGTCCAGAGGTGAGGAGAAGAACACTCCCTGGCGCTCGAGCGCGCCCAAGCAGGAGGCCAGGGGGACCGCGTCTGTCTTGGCGTCGGGAGAAAGGACCTGCGCCTTCCCCCCGATGGTGACCTGGACCTGGCGACCGTGCTCGTGGAGTTGCCCGAGCACGTACCTCACGCGGTCCCAGCCTCCGCCCACCCGCTCTCGGTCAAGGTCGAGGAGCGTGACATAGGGGATGTTCAGTTGCTCGAGCAGCCGCCAGAAGTGATGGACATGCCGGCCTCCGAGCGGTGCGACGACCACCCTGCGTTCGTCGAGCGTGCCACTTCCCTCCAACTCGAGGAGGCGAGGGAGCACGACCTGCTCGCTGTCCCCCTCGCCCAGCACGACGACCTGGGCGAAGTAGATCTCCGGATAGGCCTGGACGGCTTCTCGCACGAAGGTGTGCGCCGCGCTGGTCGTGGCCGGAAGGACGATGTGCGACACGACCGAGCTGCCCTGGTCCGCATCAAAGCGAAGGTGCCTGATCACCTTCGGGTCGATGCGCCGCAACAGCGCCGGTGTGTGGGAGGAGAGCGCGACCTGCGCGTTCGTCTTCTTCGACAGCGCCAGGAGCTTCTGGATGGCCCGGCCTGTCAGGGCCGGGGCGAGATGGTTCTCCGGCTCCTCGATGGCCAGAATCGTGAGACTCGGCACGCTCGCCGGTTCCGAGAGCCCGTCGGGGATGTTCTCTTGCGTGGCCATCTGGTGCTCGATGTCGAGCAGTGCCGAGACCAGGGAGAGGTAGAGCAACGAGCGGAGGCCATCGCCGAGCTGTGCGGTCCGGTAGGACTCTTCGGTTGGCGTGGGCCTGAACGTGACCTCGAGCTGCTTCAAGTACTCGCTCAGCTCGCTACGCACGAGGTCGAGACGGACGCGCGAGAATCGCTGCTCCGGATGGAAGCCCCGCCAGTGCTCGCCCAGAGTCGTCTGGATCTTCCGCAGCCCGGCTTCGTCCGCGAAGGCCTCCCCGATCTGCTTCGCACCCGCGGCCAGCGTACCTCGCAGCCCGTCCGACCACTTGATCGAGTCGAGCAGCCGCCAGAGCAGGGTGCCCGCGTGGAGCTTGAGCTGCGCCGTCGGGTCCCTCGTCGCGGGCACGTAGAGCACCTGGATGTGAGACCGCTGCTCGGAGTTGAGGGCGCGCTTCTCCTCGTCTGCAGGAGGCGTGCCCTCGGGCGAGAGGATGAAGGCGAGCGAGTCGTCGATGTCGCCGTCAGGCGTGTTGCCCCGTTTCCAATCCGCGGACAAGCGGATCCGCACGTAGGGAGTCGGCTCGTCCGGGTCGATGAGCATCTGCTCGAACACGGGCGGGATCGAGGCGCTTGCCGTATCCGGGTCTGCAGAGCCGTCCTGGATCTCCGGGAACTCCAGGCGCGCCTCGATCTCCAGATGGCTGGTCTTCATCTCCTCGGGTGTTTGCCCCTTCGGGACGTGGAAGTCCGCGCGATGAAGTGCGCGCTCGCGGCTGTCGGGACTGAACATCCTCGCCAGCGCCTGCAAGACCGCTGTCTTTCCCGAGCCATTTCCACCGATGAGGGCAGTCAAGTCGGCCAGCCCCACGACCGTCCGCACTGCGAAGCACCGGAACCCCGTCAGCGTGAGTCGAGTCAGACGCATGCGAACTCCTGGGCTGGCCCGGACGGGATGGCAGGCGCTCACGCGGCGGGCTCACGGGCGAGAACTCTTACGCCCCCGCGGATTGCTGGCCCAGCCCCCCCGCTCCTGCTTGACCCGCGAGAGGCATGGCCGCGGACCGCGCTTATGGCCTCCGCGGCCACGGCGGGCGCGCGGCATTCCCGCGCTTGTGGCCTACATTTTGGCCTCCGCGCCCCGAGAGGCCTCCGTACGCACGAACGCCGCGCCTCACAAGCTCATGTGGGGCGCGGCGTTGCTCGTAAGCGGGTGATGAGACTCGAACTCACAACCCTCAGCTTGGGAAGCTGATGCTCTACCATTGAGCTACACCCGCGATGGGCATGAACCTACGCGGCGGGGCCCGGCGGGTCAAGAGCCCGGTTCGAGGCGTGGCAGGTGGAGCCGCGCAGTGAGGGGCGGGTCACCGAGCGCTTGCCTGGAAACGGGTTGACGCGGTGGGGCGGGCGGGATCGGAATTCTCCAAGACGGTTCGCGCGGGGCGCACAACTGGGGTCAGCGACGAGACCACGGGGACGGCGGGCGGAGGAAGCCTGCGGCCGGAGGTCGACGCAGTCTGGAGATCCCATGATCCGCCTCACGTTCGGTGCGCGCGCATGCGCGAGCCTGCTTCCGTTGGTCCTCGTCGTCGGGTGCACGAGCCCGGAGCCGCAGAAGAACGACACGGC
>JAGQIY010000252.1 GCA_020430865.1 Myxococcales bacterium | reverse complement strand
TGGCCGCGATGCGGCCCCTGGCAACCTCCAGGAACGCATTCAGCGCGCCCTGAGCCATGCCGATGGCGCTGGTGGACACCGAGCGCACGAAGATCTGACCAAAGGGCAACTTGAAGAGCGGCGCCGGGTTCAGCTCGTTGCCTGGGCTCTTCTGCTTGAAGCCGTCGCTGAACTTGTGGGTGCGGTGCTCGGGCACGAAGGCGCCATCGACGACCACGTCTTTGCTTCCCGTGCCGCGGAGGCCCATGGTGTGCCAGTTGTCCTCGATCACGTAGTCCCGCTTGGGTAGCAGGAACGTGCGCATGTCCGGGGGACCACTCTCCGTCGGCACGAATCCGCCGAGAAACACCCAGTCGCAGTGATCGCACCCGCTGGAGAAGCTCCAGCGACCAGTGATCTCGTAGCCACCATCGACCTTCTGGACCTTTCCCGTGGGCGCGTACGAGCTCGAAATGAGCACGTCGGTGTCCTTGCCCCACACCTCTTCCTGCGCTTCCAGAGGGAACAGCGCCAGCTGCCAGGAATGCACCGCCACGACCCCGAGCACCCACGCGGTGCTGGGACAGGCCGATGCGATGGTCCACTGGGACTCGAAGAAGTACTGCGGATCCAGCTCGAAGCCGCCCCAGCGCGCCGGCTGCAGCATGCGGAAGAAGCCGAGCCGCTTCAGATCGGCGATGGTCGCGTCGGGCAGGCGGCGGAGCTCGTCCGCCTCTCCCACGCGACTCCTGAGCGCCGGCAAGAGCTCCTGGGCGCGGCGCACCATCTCCTCGCCGCTCGGCTTGCCTGGTGACTGCTTGGTGGTTTGCACGTCGGTGGGGATCGCTTGAGTCATGCCCTCTCCTCTGTCCAGAAAATAGAACACGTTTCACTTTGTCCGGCAAGGGGGCCTTGCTCCTGAAAGTGAAACGTGTTCTATGCTGCAACGAGCCGAGTTCCATGGGTTTTCGACGCGCTTCACCCGGCGCGTCATCGAGCGAGGAGCGCCACGTGAGCGACAGCCAAGAGTGCCTGCTGGTGGAGCAGGAGGGTCACATCGTCACCGTCACCATGAACCGTCCCGAGGCGCGGAACGCGTTCAACCTCGAGATGCTGGTCCGCATGGCGGACGCCTGGGACCGCATCGATCGGGATCCCGAGGTGCGGGTCGCGATCCTGACCGGCGCCGCGGGCCATTTCTGCGCGGGCAGCGATCTGAAGGAGATGGCGGGGCCCAGACCCCAGAACGAGTGGACGGACCGCTTGAAGCGGGAACCGGAGCTGCACTGGAAGGCGCTGCTCCGCTCCTATCAGCTCAAGAAGCCGTTGATCGCCGCAGTCGAGGGTACCGCCATCGCCGGGGGCACGGAGATCCTGCAGGCGACGGACATCCGCATCGTGGGTGAAGGCGCGAAGCTCGGCGTCGCCGAGGCGCGCTGGGCGCTGTTTCCCCTGGGCGGCTCGACGGTGCGCCTGCGGCGGCAGATCCCGTTCTGCCACGCGATGGAGATGCTGTTCACGGGAAAGCACCTGACGGCCGAGGACGCCGAGAAGCTCGGGCTCATCAACCGCGTGGTTCCCCAGGGCACCGCCTTGGACGAAGCGCGCAAGATCGCCGAGGTGATCGCCGGCAACGGCCCACTCGCGGTGCAGGCGATGAAGCGCTCCGTGCAGGAGACGGAGGGGCTGCCCGAGGCGGAAGCCTTGAAGAAGGAGCTGGAGATCGGCTGGCCCATCCTCGCCACCGAGGACGCCAAGGAGGGCCCGAGGGCCTTCGCCGAGAAGCGCAGGCCAAGCTTCAAGGGCAAGTGAGCGAGTCCATGAGCGAGCGTCCAGGTCTGGCGCGGGAGCGCTTGGTGCTGTGGGTGGGGAGCGCCAGCGAAATGGCCGAGGATGTAGCCTTTCCTCACGGCATCGATGAGCGCGACACGCTGCGCTACGTCAACTCGGCGGGAGCACCTCACCCCCAACCCGAGAAGCAGCGACTTCCACAGCAACCCATGCTGCTCGTGGTCTGGTTCCCGCCTCGAGATCTCGAATCGGGAACGCTGGTCCAGGCTCTCTGCGAGCGCTTCACCCTGGGTTTGGGGGAGAGGCGCGTCGTCACGCACTGCCTCGCGGCGTACGAACCCACGGGCAACCTCAGCCACACCAACGCTCCGGGTGACTACGCCGGCCTGATGGTGGGCCTCACCGATTGCGTCGATCCATCGGCGCTCGAGGCATTTCAGACGTGGTACGACCAGGTCCACGCGGCTGAGGCGCTGGCCCCGGGGATCTTCTCGACCGGTCACCGCTACCGCAGACTGGGCCCCGGAGTGCCGCGGCGTCTGCCCGCGGAACCCGCAACTCCACACGCGCTCGCTGCGCCAGAGTTCCTGGCGCTGTACGAGAGCGAGCGGCCCGGGACGGAAGCGGTCGCAGAACTGGTCAAGCCGGAGAATCGACCGCCAAGTGCCCTGCATCCGAGCTGCCGGATCCGCGGCTTCTGGGCCTTCGACCGATCCTGACGTCGGCGGCTTGCACAGACCGGCGCTTCGCGGTCTGCTTGGACCGTGAAGTCTGCTCTCACCCGCGCTGGGCTCTTGGCCCTCACCGCCGCGACGCTTGGCGTGATGGGTTGCGCACCGGCCAAGACGCCCGAGGCGCAGGTCCGCGTGCGGGCCATCGTCGGTCCCGACGGGACCCAGATGCTGCACATCAGCTGCGGCGAGGACGAGGGCCTCTGCTACCAAGCGGCGGGCGAGCGCTGCCCGGCCGGCTATGACGTCGGCAAGACCCACAGCATGCTGGTGGGGAACTTCTTCGTGCGCTGTCGTCCGCCGAGCTACAGCGACGCCTGGTCCGTTCGTGGAGGCGCTTCCCCGAGCACGCCACTGCCAGCGCCACCGCCAACCCAGAGCACCGCGGTCCCGAGCGCATCGGCGCCGGCGTACTACCCACGGCCAGGGGAGTTCGACGTCGGCTACTGAAGCACCCAGCCCGCGTCAGAAGGCGCCGCTGAACGTGACCTCGGGGCCGTGGAACAGGTCCGAGCCGCCGAAGTCGATGGTGCGATTGTCTTCCTCCGACCCGCTACCCGTGGTCAGGCTCGACCCAATCAATTCCGCGCGGTAAACACCGTTGATGTACAGCCGCAGTCGGCTGCCAGTCTTGAACACGCGATATCGGGCACCCACGGCGAGTCCAAAATCGCCAGCGATCGCCGTCGTGGAAGCGCGCTCACGATTCGATTCGACATCGGCGGTCGTCTCGATCGGTCCGTTCAAGAAGTAGTAGTCCGTCGGTCCGCCACCGAGGTAGAGCGAGACGTCCACGAACGGGGCGAAGCGCTTCGTCTCCCCAGGACCGAACCGCGCGGCAACGCCGGCCATGTAGTACTTGCTGTTGACGAACTGCGGCGGCGACTCCCGGATGATCACGTAGTTTGCGCGATCCTGCGAGGCATCGGTGTCCTGGAACTCGTAGAGGATGCGCGGGAGCTGATAGTCGAAGTAGCGCCCGCCGACCACCAGCTCCTCGATGTATGCACGGCCGGCGTCCTCCCCCATGGCGAAGGAGATGTCATAGCCCACGTCGATCTGAGTCAGCTTGAACTTGAACGGAGCGCGAGCGAGCTCGGCGTCGGTCGCTGCATCGCGCACCACCGCCTCTCCCGCGGTGAAATTGGCGATGCGCACGTTGGTCTTCACCCCGAGCACCGCCAGGCCGACGTTGATCGCCTCGCTGGTCAACCCCTCGGCGCCGAGCTCATTGCCCAGGTTGCCCTTCTCGATGCTGCCGCCGCTGTTGAACACCCGGTCGGTGGCGAAGCCCAGATCGAGCCCCGCAGCGTCAGGCAGCTGAAACCAATCGAAGTTCACGCGCAGGTGCGCCGTGGCGAGCAGGATCGGGCTCACCTCGTAGTCCAGCTTGCGGCTGCGATTCGAGTAGTCGTAGCGGACGCTGTCGTCGTTGCTCCGCTGCTCCTGAGGACCGACCCCCGTGTAGAAGAAAGCCTCCGCGCCGCCGGCCACGTCGACCCGCAAGGAGTCGACGGTGATGCCGGCGACCTGATCGACGGCGCTCTCCTTCCAGGCGAAGCCCGCGGTCTCGTCGAGGCTCTTCTTTTCGTAGCTGGCGAGGGCTTCGCCCAGGGGCTCCAGCACTGCGAGCTGGCGGCTCAGGCGTTCCTCGATGGCCGTGACCCGAGTCGGCAGCGCCGTGAGATCGGCCGCGACCTCGTTGGGGTCGGCGCTGGCCTCGAGGGCCTCACCCATGCCGGTCATGATGGCCGGGGCGTTGGGCACCAGGCGCGCTGCCTGGACGCTGATGATCGGCACCATCGCCAGGGCTTCCATCTCGATGCGCGCCAGCACCGAGGTGATGATGGTCGCGTCCTTGGCGATCGCGCGCTCGTCCTCTCCCCGAGGGCGCTGCTCCTTCAAGCTCTGGATGCTGGTCTTCAGGCTGTCGCCGGTCGCGTCCGCTTGCTTCTGAGCGGCCGCGAGGCTCGCGCGGGCGTTCTGCACCGCCGGATGATCCGCCTGGGGCAGGAAGAAGGGCGCCGGCGGGTACTGACGCTCGACCTCGGCGAGCTGCGCCCTGGCGACGAGCACGATGCGCTGGCGCTTGGCGTAGGTGGCCCACTTCGCCTCCAGGCTGGCGAGCTGGGGATCCAGGGCGGCGAGCGCCTTGAACAGGTTCGGATAGCGCCCGCTGGCGCCGCGGGGCACGGACTTCGTCCCATCGTCGCGGTCGGCCTCGCCCCCCGAGTGGCGGGGCTCGGTCGGCGCGTCGGAGTCGTCGTCCAGGTCGATGTCCGCTGGCTTCACCGACTCGCCAGGCGTCGCGATGAGTTGCCTCGGGGCAACGGTTTGGGGCACGTGAGAGGTCTCGGCGTCCGTGTCCTTGTCCGTGTCCGGTCCTCCGGGGTCACTCGCCCGACTTCGAGGCACCTCGGCGAGCACACGCTCGAGGTGGATGCGATAGATCTTGAGTATCGGCACCTCGTACTGGCGACTGGTGTAGGGCTCCTTGCCTCGGATCTGCTCGCGGATGCGCGCGGCTTCGCGGTCGCTGAGCGGGAGCTTCTGGATCCACGGATCACCCGGCGTGTACGGCGTCTCCAGCAGCAGGCGATCGACCAGCTCCAGGGTCGCGTAGAGATCCTTCACGCGATCGATGGCGACGGGCAGGTTGGGATCTTCGTACGCGTACGCGCGCAGCGCGCGGACGTTCTGAGTTGGACTGCAGCCGAGGGCCAGCGCGGCACCCAGCCCGAGGAGCAGCACTCCACGTCGCGCCTCAGGGGACGCGAGCTTCGTCCAGCGGCGCGCGGCGCGCCTCACCCCAAACCCCGAAACACTCATGGCGAGGGTTGGTAAACGCTCGAGTGGTGCGAAGCAATCGCCGAAGTCGCGTCGCGCGCGATTACGTTCAGGCTTCAACCAAGCGGCCGCAGGAACTCCACACGCGGAAACTCACCCACCAACGTGGAAGCGGATCCAGCCTCGCACGGCGCCCGGGGCGTTGTACGCTCCGGACCATGACGGATCTCCCTTCTGCTTCGAGCGCTCCTCCCAGGCACCGCATTTCCATGCATCTAACCGGGCTCGACGCGCGCGAACTGGTGGAGTCGGCCCGCGAAGCGGAAGCGGCCGGGGTCGAGTCGCTGTGGGCATCGGAGCTCTACACGAACCCCTGGGTGCAGCTCGCTGCGGTCGCGCCAGCGACGCAGGACATCACCTTGGGCACGGGCGTGGTGCTCGGCTTCGTGCGGAGCCCCATGAGCCTCGGAGTGGCGGCCCTGGATCTGGATCAGCTGACGCGGCGCCCCGACGGGAGCGGGCGCTTCGTGCTGGGTCTGGGCACTGGCGTCAAGCAGCTGAATCAGCGCTGGCACGGCGTCGCCAACTTCGGCGGTCCGGTGCGCCACATGCGTGAGCTGATCGAGTTCCTGCGGCTGTTCTTCGTCAAGGCTCACACCGCCGAGCCCGTGAGCTATCACGGCGACTTTATCCACGCAGATATTGACTCATACCGACGTCCGGGCAGAGGTCCCGCGACCCCGATCCCGATCTACCTGGGAGCGAACCAACCGCGCATGCTGGAGCTGGCTGGCGAGGTCGCTGACGGGGTGCTGGGACACGTCTTCATCTCCCCTCGGGCCCTGAAGGAGTTCACGCTCCCACACATCGAGGTCGGGCTGAAGAAGGCCGGCAGGGAACGCAGCGACTTCACCCTGGGCGCCGGGATCACGACGGCGATCTCGAGCGATCGCGCAACCGCTCGACGGCACGCCCGGGGACCGCTCGCCTTCTACGCCACGGTGCGCACCTACGCCGCCACCTTCGAAGCCGACGGCTTCGGCGCCGAGGTCGCTGCCATCCGCACGGCCTTCAAGGCCGGCGAGCGCGAAGGCCTGCTGGACCTCGTGAGCGACGAGATGGTCGACACCTACTGCGCCGCCGGCACGCTGGACGACGTGATGAAGCGACTCGAGGACTACGATGGCTTGCTGGACGTCAAGGGGGTGAGTCCACCGCGGCATTATTGCCCCACGGATGCGCACCGCGAGTACCGCCGCGCGATCCTCGAGGCGTTCGCCTAGCACCGCGGGCCCTCAGCCAGCATCGCCGGCGCTCAGATCCGCGTCCGGCTCCCCTCCAGCTCCAGCATCCGGGCCTGGCGGAGGGTCGACGTAGTGGAGGAAGATCGGCGACGACCAGGCTCGCTCTCGATTGGGGCTCAGGCAGTCGTCGCTCGCTGCCGTGCGATAGTCGCCGTAGCAGGGCCGAGGCTGGATGCAGTTGCCGCTCGGGTCCCGCTCACAGCGCAAGCTGGCAGCGTTGACCGCTGGTGTGGGCTCCTGAACGGCGCGCACGTAGTAGACGACGTCGCGACGCCCCACGACGAAGTCTGGATCTTCGAAGCGGACCTCGCAGCTGTCCTTGTCCTGGGGGCACGCCACGCGCTTCCAGGGGTCTTCGATCAGCTCCTTCACGGGTTCGTCGGGCCGCTGCTGGGGGCGGATACGGATGATCTGGATCTCGCTCAGGCGCTTGCGCCGGCTGCCGGGGTTGTGACACTCGTCGCGGCATAGACGCTGGAGCTCAGCGTCGCCCAGAGCCTGCTTGCTCCAGTCGGGGCAGCCAGGGAGCTCCTCCAGGGCACCCGCGGCGCGCACGCGAAAGCTCGGGATCGCGCCGAGCTCCGCAGCAGAGCCCATGGGCAACGCCTTCGCGTTCCGTTCATTGCCCTGCGGCAGCAAGTCGAACCAGAGCAGGATGCGGTCGCCGCTGGTTCCATAGACCTCACGGCGCTCCAGAGCGTCCCAGATCTGCTCTCGCGCGCGCCCAGCGCTGTGCACGGCGACCAGGCCCCCAGTGAGGAAGAAGCTCGCCTGGCGCTCGATGTGAGGCAAGGCGAAAGGGGGCAGCACCTGGCGCAGCTCCTCGGTGAGCTCGATGCTGGTCTTGCTCGGCACCGTGCCGAGGTGCTGCGCGAGGGTCTTTCGCACCTGGCCGAACAGGCGCTCGCGCCACGCCGGACTCTCGGCGCCCCGGGCCTCGGTGAAGCGGCGGCGCTCGATCTCCTTGTAGCCCGTGCCGGGCCGGGCCGAGTGATTGTCGCTCGAGCCAATGAAGCCAAGCTGAGCGTGACGCGGAGGTGGCGTTTCCCCGCGGCTCTTGCCGGCGGCCGAATCGCGACCGAAGTAGCCCTTGGCCAGGATGTACTGCGCGCTACCCCCCGGGCGGTTCGAGAAGGCGGGGTTGAAGCAATCGGTGCACTGGTCGCACTCTCCCCAGTCGGCAACCTCGGCCCAGGGCAGCGTCAGGTGACCCGACATGCCCGCCTCGAGGTAGTTCCGTTGTGCGTCGCTGACCGCCCGCGCGCACTCCGCCGACGCTTGATCTTCGCAGCGCTGACGCACCAGCTCCCCGGCGCGCCGGCAGCACGGCTCGAAGCCGGGCTGGGCTTCCGGACACACCAGCTCGTGGGGATCTTCTGCGGAGCGGAGAACGCTCTGAGTGTCGCGGTACTCCTCGGAGTTGCCGTGGCCGCTGTACACCTCGAGCAGGCGCTGGCTCGGATCGTCCTGCGCCGGAGCGAGCTGCTTGTCCCAGGTGTAGCCCGCCGGCGTGTAGAAGCCCCAGGTAGTGCCGTGCGGAATCACCAGGTGCGGGAACCCCCATTGGTTCAGCTTCTCGAACAGCTCCGCGGGCGTGGCGGTCTCCTCGAGACAGTCCTCGGGAAGCCGCCGGGTGTCGATCCCCTCGGGGCAGACCGGCGTCTCTCGCAGCTCACGCATGTAGACGGCGAGATCCAGGTAACGCTGGCGACGCTCGAAGTCGAGCAAAGGGACGAGCAGCGCGCCCTTGTTCTGACCGACGACCCGACGCAGCTGAGCGCCTTGCCCGATGGCGGCGATTGGTCGCTTGGGCAACGCCTCGTCCGCCAGGTCTCGGAAGATGACGTTCTTGTGGCCATAGTGGGTCTCGGGGGTGAGGCCAACCTGAGTCCACTCCCAGCCGACGAACGCCACCAGATCCGGGTTCTTCGGGTCGCCGGCCAGGGCGTTGCACTGACGCATGGCTTCCTTGGTCTCTCGCCAGTGCGCCGGCGTGATGCCCTCGGCGTGGTCGTTGATGCTGAAGAAATCGAGGCCCGAGCAATAGCGGGCGAAGTCGCATGCGTCCGCGGGAGGGTGCGCCCCCTCCCCCCCGACGAAGGGCAGCGTCATCATGAACGCATCGGGAGAGAACGTGCTGTGCACGTGCAGGTCTCCGAACAGGATCTGCTTCGTCGGTGGCGCCTCGTCCGCCATGGATCCTGCCGCAACGCCCCCCGTCAAGCTGCGCTGACCCTGAATCCTCGCGGCAAGGGCAGATACCGGCAGCGCCGAGCCCTGGGGCTTCCCCGCCGCCTCGTGCTTCCCCCCGCCGTAGGTCCAGTAGAGGCAGCCGCCGAGGACCACGGGGAGCCCGAGCCACAGCCACCGCAGTTTGTTCTTCGCCATGCCCCCCGCTTTCTACTACCGCCCCTTGAACGCAGCCTCGCGGCGCTCCACGAACGAACGCAGACCCTCCGCGGCGTCCTCGCTCTGCATCAACTTGCGCGCCTGGGACAGCAACGCCCCACGCGCGGCGTCGAAGCCCTCCGCCTCTTGATGCCACGCGGATTCGAGCGTCGCCTGAACCCCGAGCGGCGCGCGGCGCGCCACGGTGGATGCGATCTCGAGCGCGACCTCCAGCTCCTGCCCGGTGTCGGTGATTTGCTGCACGAGGCCGATGCGCAGCGCCTCCTC
>JAGQIY010000251.1 GCA_020430865.1 Myxococcales bacterium | reverse complement strand
CGACGGCGAGGAATGGGAACACCGAGCTCGTCGCGAGCTGCACACCGCGAAGGGCGTCTTCGGGCAGTTCGGGCTGGTTCAGTCGGCTCGTCGTATCCATGAAGTGGAGGACAGCCCGCGCATCACCAAGCAGCAGGTGGCCGAGGTGCACGAGGACTTCCAGAGCTTGCTGCGCAAGAACGCCAAGCTCTGGGACATCCACCTGGATCCTCGGGAGGCGCGCTATACCGCGACGGGTAGTGCCCTGGACCAGCTCGAGGCCGAGCTCGCTGGCGCGTCGAGCGAAGCCGAGCTGCGAGCGGTGGCTTCACGTTTCCTCCAGGCGATGCGACAGAAGTCGGTGACGCAGCTCGTGGGTCCGCTGGCGGACGGTTGCGTCCAGCTCGCCGACCGCCGCGGCAAGCGGGTGCATCTCGAGCTGGCGGGAGGCGATGTGCTGTGTCCCTCGAACCTCGAACCGCTGTTCGACGTTCTGCCTCACCTGATCCGCAACAGTATCGACCACGGGATTGAAAGCCCCGAGGAGCGCGGAGAGAAGCCCGAGCTGGCGACCATCGAGCTCGCCGTCGAGGCGAACGACAACGGCGTCGCGGTGCGCGTGAGCGACGACGGCCGTGGTATCGACGCCGAGCGCGTGGTCGAGCGCGCGATCGGGCTCGGGATCCTGGACGCAGGGCGCGCGGCCCAGCTGAGCCGCGACGAGAAGCTCCAGCTCATCTTCGCCGACTCGCTCTCGACGGCCGAGGACGTCACGGAGACATCGGGTCGAGGCGTTGGGATGGCCGCCGTGAAGAACCTGGTGGAAGCGCTGGGCGGAACTCTCTCGGTCCGGAGCGCCAGCGGTCGAGGCACGGCGATCGAGCTGCACTTCGCAGCTCGCGCCGTGGCGAGCTGAGTGGCGCGCGAGCGGGTTACTCCCGCTCGCGCAGCAGGGTGAGCAGGCGACCGCGGGTTCTCTGGTGCATGAGCGCGCTCACCAGGCCCCGGTCGCGGCCCAGCTGGGCGATCGCGCTCAGGCTGCGCAGGTGGGCCGTCGCGTGATCCGCCGGGGAGACCACCAGGAACACCAGGCGCACCGCCTCGCCGTCTGGACCGCGATGCTCGAGGCCTCCTGGGACCAGGGCCACGAAGGCCATGCTGCGCTGGGCGGAGCCCTGATAGACGTGCGGGATGCAGATGCCGGCGCCGATGGCGGTCGGCATGCTGCGTTCGCGCTCCAATATTTCCGCGCGGTGCCGTTCGACGTCCAGATCCGGGATCGCCTTGGTCGCCAGCTCCAGCAGCTGCTCGAGCACTTCATCGAAGCTGACCTCGTGCTTGTCGAGGATCAGCGCGTCGTGCATCAGGCCGTGTAGGCCCTGGATGCGCTGACGGAGCACGATCATCGACTGCGCCTCGGCCGTGGCCTCCTGCTCGACGATGGAGATGTGTCCTTCGTCGATGCCCAGCAGCGGCCGCAGCGCTGGGCCGAAGCGCGTGGTCTCGTCGCTGGTCCCCACGTCCACCGCATCGATGGCGACGAGCCCCGCCTCGGCCTGCGCCTTCACCTCGCCAGGGCCAGGCGCTTCCGACCACAGTCGGCGCCCCAGCTCGCGCTGCCCCACGTCGGAGTCGTCCCAGCGGTAGCACGCGGCGCTACCCACGACGTCGGCCCAGGCCGCACAGATGCGATCGTTGGTCTCGGGATCGGCAGAGACCGCGAGCACCGCCTCGGCGTCCGCGACTCGCGGGTCGTTCAGGGAGTCCGGGTCGAGGGGATCCTCGTCGTGGCTCTCACCGGTTCCCTCACCCCCTCCGCCCGAGGTACCGAAGACGAGAGTCGGAGCGCCGCACTGCCGCAAGGTGCGATGCAGCCGCGTGGCGATCCAAGGATCCCCGATGACGAGCCAGGTCGCGCGTGACTTGCGCTCCAGACCCAGGACTCGAGCGACGAACGGAGACGACAGACCCTGCAAGACGACCGTGGTGCCGATCACCGCATAGGTGAGCGTCTCGAGCAGGTCTGCGTCGGGGTGTCCGAGGCGCTTGAGCCGGATGGCGAAGAGCGACGCCATCGAGGCGGCGACGATTCCGCGCGGAGCGAGCCACGAGAGGAACGCCTTCTCCTGCCAGCTGAACTTCGCGCCCCAGGTCGAGACCAGCACGTTCAGCGGTCGCAGCACGAACAGGACGACGGCGAGCACCAGGAGCAGGCCGGCGCCGGCGCGGGGGAAGGCGCTCAGATCGAGGCGCGCCGCCAGCAGCACGAAGAGCAGGCCAATCCCCACCTCGGTCAGCTCGAGCTTGAAGCGCTTGAGCGCCTTGAGCTGGGCCCGGCTGCGCAGGCTCACGGTGAGCCCGGCGACGATCACCGCCAGGATCCCCGACTCCGTCAGCACGGTGTTGGCCACGCCCAGCGCCAGGAGCGCGCTTGCCAGCACCACGATGTTGGTGTGGTCCGCGGCGATCCAGCGGCGATTGAGCGCTTCGCTGAGCAAGAAGCCGACGCCTGCGCCGACTCCGACGCCCACCACGAAGCGCGACGCGAAGCGACCCAGGGGGATCAGCGCCGACTCGTCCGCGCCAGCGGCGATCCACTCGAAGCACAGGACCGCGACGAACACGCCCACCGCGTCGACGACGACGCCTTCCCAGTACAACACGTGATGCAGGCGCGGCTGTACGCGAATACGTCTCAGCAGGGGCGAGACCACGGTCGGCCCGGTCACGATCACCAGGCTGCCGGCGATGATGGCGAGGTCTAGCTTCAGCCATGGCATCGCCAGCTTGAGCGCCAGGGAGGTGCCGACCCAGGTTATCAACACCCCGATCGTCAGCATGCGGACGATCACCTTGGATTCCCTGCGGAATCCCGCGATGTCGAGCGTGAGGCCGCCTTCGAAGAGCACCACCGCGACCGCCAGGGTGACCACCGTCTCCAAGCCGTCGCCGAGGGTGTGCGGGTGCACCACGCCGAGCACCTCCGGGCCGAGCAGGATCCCTCCCAGCAAGAGCAGGGTGATCGAAGGCAGCCTGAGTCGGCTTGCCAGCGCGATCAAGAACACTCCGGCCGCCGCGGCTATGCACAACGTGATGGCGGCCCCATGCGCGTTCATTGGCGCGAGCCTAGTCGGGACCGGTGAACTCACCTAGCCGAAGTGACCAGCGCGGCTTGGCTTCCTACCAGGCTGCCTCGCAGGGGAGACCTTGCCGTACCGGTGTGACTGCAGAACACGTCGCGCAGGCGTGTTCTGAGGGGAGACGCTCGCGTACGCCACGGTCCGCGCTGGCATACGGGTTGCTGCCCAAGAAGGCATGAGACACAAACTGATCATTCTGGGGCTGGCCCTGACACCGGTGCTGGTCGCCTGCGACGAACCAAAGCCCGCGGAGCACTACGGGATCGACGAGGAGGCCCTAGCCACACCGTCGGCTTCGGAACAGGCGCCCGGTGTGCACGAGTTCGTGAACACGGACCGCGAGGCGAACGCCACGTTCGCCAGCGTGCCCAAGATGAACCTCAGCGGCGAGGCCGAGCTGGAGAAGGTCGCCAGTGGCGTCCAGATCGAGATCGAAGTCGAGGGAGCGCCCAGCGGAAAGAAGGCGGTGCACATTCACGAGAAGAGCGACTGCAGCGACATCGCTGGCAAGAGCATGGGCGGCCACTTCGCGCCGAAGGGGTCCGAGCATGGCTTCCCCACCGACCCTGAACACCACCTCGGCGATCTCGGAAACATGACCGTCGACGACGATGGTGATGGCAAGCTGGAGATCATCGTCGCCAGGGCGAACCTGAAGCCAGGCGATCCCATGAGCCTCGTCGGCAAGGCGGTGGTGATTCACGAAGCCGAGGACGACGGCGAGGGCAAGAGCGGTCACGCCGGCACGCCCATCGCGTGCGCGCCGATCATCGCCGGCTAGCGGACGAGATCGCTGCGAGCCGAGGAGATCGCGGGGGGGCCTAGGGTGACGCTTCATTGCTGGGCTCCACCGCGATGGCGGTCAGCGTCGGCTTCAACGAGCTGCGATGGTGAGCCAGGAGCACGACGCCCAGCAGGCCATAGGCTCCAGCCAGCCAGAGTCGGACGTTTTCTTGAGGAAACACGAACTGAGCGGCGAAGGTCGCGAACAGCAGCAAGGCCTCTCGCGTCCGCAAGCGCAGGTTGAGCAGCAGCGCGACCGCGAACAGGGCTTGACCCGCGGTGAGCAAGAACTCCTCGTTCTGGCGTGGGTCCAAGTGAAGCGTGAGCCCGCCTCCGCCTGCGGCGTAGGCGAGGGGGAGGCTGCCGACCAGCAGGGTCCACTGGTTTACCTTGGAGGAGAGCAGCGTCCCCAGGGCCGTCTCGTCGTCACCACGTACCGCGAGGATCCCAGCGACGATCAGCTCGGGTGCTTCCGAGGAGAGCGGCGCCAGCCACTGCACGAGCAGGAACTCGTCGAGGCCGAAGCGCCGCCCGCCTTCGACCAGGCCGTCGGCGAAGGGCTTCGCCGACAGCCCGATGAACGCCGCCGCGGCGATGAAGACCGTGATGACCACGGCGCGCCGAGGTGTCCTCGGTAGCTCGGCCAAGGCCGCGGGCAAGCCGACGAGCTCGGGCTCTTCGTGTTCCTGGCGCGATGTCCGCCAGAGGTACGCGACGAACAACGTGAGCAAGATCACCGCGTCCATCAGCTGCAGGCTCGAACGCACGGGGACGCTGATGGCGTACAGCCCCGCGAGCATCAGAAAGCCAAGCTCGAGGCGGCGCCTTGGACGCAACCTCACTGGCCGCACGTCACGCTTTCGCCGGCGCAGGCCGATGGCGAACAGCAGCGCCACCAGTGGCCACCCGACGCCGATGAGCAGGCGATTGCTTCCGGTCATGTTGGCTGCTGCGTAAGCGGTGTACGCCGGGCGCTCGCCTGCCGTGAAGGCGAAGTACAGATCCACCGCGTACTCTGGCAGAACGGCAATCAGCGCTAGCACCGCGGTGGCGAGGCTCGCGGAGACGTCGACCTGCGCGACCTCGGCGGCCCAGGCGAGCAGGAAGGACGCTGACACGACCGCGCCTCCGAAT
>JAGQIY010000250.1 GCA_020430865.1 Myxococcales bacterium | reverse complement strand
CCGGTTCTCCGTGCGCAACGCCCGCCATTCGGACGCTCGCGACAGGGCCGCTGACACCACATCGATTGGAACGAACGGCTTGACGAGGTAGTCATACGCTCCCTCGCGAAGGGCGCGGACCGCGCTGTCTATCGACGCGGCGCCAGTCATGAGGATCACGGGCACCTCTGGATCGAGCTGCTTCACGCCCTGCAGCATCCCGAAACCACCGGCGCCGGGCATCTGCACGTCCGAGAGCACGATATCCGGCGGGCACGAGTCCCAGGCGCCCCAGAGCTGATCCGCAGACTCGAAGACTCGAACGCCGTACCCCATGCGGACGACACTGCGTTCGAGTGTTCGCAACAAGGCCCGATCGTCGTCAACGATGAAGACTGTCGGCTTTGGGGGCTGGTTCGAGGCGTCCACGAATCGAACCAATCTATATCAACGGAAGTGGAAATCAGAGTCCAAAAGCGGGTCGCAAGCGCTACGGAGGCTAGGACCTATTTCCCTTAGGAAACCTACCTATCGACTACAGCGAACCAGCGAACCAGCGAACCAGCGAACCAGCGAACCAGCGAACCAGCGAACCAGCGAACCAGCGAACCAGCGCAGCAGCGAACCAGCGAACCAGCGAACCAGCGAACCAGCGCAGCAGCGAACCAGCAGCCAGCGAACCTGCAGCCCCAGCGCTCAGCAGCCTTCTAGATGTCGCTCGACGAACCTGAGGAGGCCAGCTATGCTGAAGGGTTTCTCCAGGACCCGGTCCCTGCCCGTGGTCTCGACGAACTCGTGGAGCCGAGCGTTCAGTACGCCCCCACTCAAGAACACGAAGCGGGAAGCCAGGTCAGGACGACTCTGACTCACACGCTTGAACATCTCGGGCCCAGTCATCTCGGGCATCATGATGTCGCAAAGGATTTGATCGTAATCACCGTTGGCGAGCTCTTCGAGCGCTTGACGTGGACCGCTGGCGAGACTGACGTCATGGCGATCACATAGGGCCCGATAGATGGTCGTGCGGATCGCTGCCTCGTCATCCACGACCAGGATTCGAGCCCTCCTCGCGGAGACTGGCATGGCAGAAGGGGCGGTCTCTCGAACAGGGGCGTCACTGACAGGGAGGTAGACGGTGAACGTGGATCCCTGTCCCACGCGGCTCTGAACTCGTATCTCGCCCTGCCAGGCTTGAACGATGCGTCCGCTGATCGCCAGCCCGAGTCCAGTCCCCACGCCGACTGGCTTCGTGGTGTAGAACGGCGTGAACAGACGAGCCTGGGCCTCCTCCGAGATCCCAACACCGGTGTCTTGCACGGCGATAGCGACACGATCCCCGTCGAGAGAGGTCGATATGCAGATTCGATGGTCTCCCTGTCCAGTGGCCTCTGGAATCGACTGTGCCGCGTTCACCAGCAGATTCAAGATGACTTGGCTCAACCTGGCTTCGTTTGCCTGGACGGGCGGGACCGGCTGCAGATCCATGAATAGGGAGGCTCGATGCCGAACCTGGTGGGCGGCCATCCGCGCGCAGGACTCGACGACGGGGTGCACCTCCGTGGGCCCGACCTCATCACTTTCCGCACGAGAAAATAGGCGCAGGTCCTTCACGATCGCGGCCACGCGCTGAGCCGCCTCCCGAGCGTCGTTCGCCTCCTCGCACAACGCCAGGGTCACGTCCGTCGGCGACTCCTGATGCATCAGGTCCGCATCCCGGGAGATCAGATCCAGGTTCGCAAGGGTTACGGCCAGAGGGTTGTTGATCTCATGCGCGACACCCGCCGCGAGCAACCCGACAGCAGCCATCCGGTCCGCCATGAGTAGCTGGGTCTGAAGCGCCTTCTGTTCGGTCGTCTCCGTGAGCATCATGAGGTACCCGCCGATCCCGTCATTTCCACTGGGCAAACCCGAGCAAGAAACGATCGCCCACGCCTCGGCCCCGTCGGGACGCACCAGCTGGCACTCGCGACGGCCACAGGACCCGTTGAAGAGCAGCTGGCTCGGTCGCCGCGAGTCGCCGACCACACGCAGGAGCTCGTCGACGGTCCTGGAGAGCAGCTCTTCGACGTGCAGACCGAGCATCTCGGCCAAGCGCGCATTGGCGTAGGTGGGACGGCCAGCGCCATCCACCACCAACACGCCTTCCGAGGCGGTCTCGACGATGCGCCGGAACTTCGCGTCCGTGAGCCTGCGCGCAACCTCCGCGGCCTCCCGCTGCCGAGTCAGGCTGCTCTCCCGCAACGAGCGCGCGATCGATGCCGGCAGCAGCATCAGCTGGTCCTTCGCGACGAAGTCGCTCGCGCCTCGCTTCAACGCAGCAACCGCGTTCTCCTCCCCCACACGCCCCGAGACCACGACCAATGGTACGATGCTGGATCGTCGCTCGAGCTCTTCCAGCACCTCCAGCGCATCGAAACCGGGCATGTAGAAGTCGGAGACGACGACGTCCCACTCCTCGGAATCGAGAGCAGAACGAACCTCTTCTCGGGTCGAGGCAAGGCGGTGTTCCAGGCCCACGGGTAGGTCCCTGAGATGCTCGAGCATGAGGACGGCGTCGGGCTCATTGTCTTCGACCATCAACATGCGGAGCGTGTTGCGCCCCACGGCCTCAGCGTAGTCGTCGAAGAACCTTTCCATGAGTGACCTGGCGGCGTGGCCGCGTCTGATGATCGTAGCCGTATCTGAGTGGCAAGACAGCGCCGCAAGGGGTGACGACACAAGATTTATCGTGTGTGCCCCGCCTTGAGACGCGACAGGGGTGTCGTGTCATTCGTGCTCAGAAGTGGTGCCTCACGGAAATCCCCACTGGACCGAGACACAACGACCGGTCGGATCGACCTCTTGGTCAAGATGACCTCCCGGCTTCCCCCGAAAATGGGGATCTCAGACAAGGCATGCCCCTTGCTCCAGGAGCACTCGGAGGTGACGACATGACCAAGACCACTCGGCGCGAAGCGTTCGAACGCTATCGCCCGCTCGTGACCAAGATAGCGCTGGGGATTGGCAGAGGAGTTCCGAAGCACATCCCACGAGAGGATCTGATCAGCGCAGGCAACCTGGGCTTGGTGCAAGCGATGCGCCACTGGACCCCCGACGCGAATCCGGATGGATTCAGACTCTATGCGAGCAGTCGCATTCGGGGGGCAGTCCTGGATGAGCTGCGTGGAGCGGACCCTCTGTCGCGCCGCGATCGACAGGCGATTTCCCGGGTGAACCAAGCAGAGCGAGCGCACCGAGCCCGCCTCGGCCAGAGCGTTCCGCCGCACACGATCGCCACGCGTTGCGGGCTGGATGAGACCGAGTACCACAGACTGAAGTGTGCGGAGCTTGCCGCGCAACCCACGGAACTCCATGAAAGCGAGTGTTGGTCCCGATACGCGGATATCCCGGCACTCTGCGACGCGCGGTTCCTGCTCAACCTGACTCGCCGACTCTCGCCACGATCACGCCAAGTTATCGAGGCTCGCTTCAAACAGGATCGCTCACTACGCGAGATCAGCGAGACGCTGGGAGTGTCCGAGTCGCGAGCACACCAGCTACTGAGCCGCGCTCTCGAGGAGATGCGCGATCTGATCTCGGACACCGAACCTTCGCGGGCCGTCGGTTCGCCGCGCCAGGTCAGCCAGGTCAGCCAGCGCAGTCAGAGCAGCCTGCGCAGCCGGGTGGCCCTATCCATCAACCCTCCAGCACAGTAGCTTCCTGATCACCCCCCGGGGTGACTCGCAGGGAGTCCCCGATTCCCACTCGGGGCACACTCATTCCTATGCGGAAATGTGTGCTGGGGCGTTGAGCTACGGCAGGCAGTTTGGGTTGACCGCGCTCCAGAAGCCCCCCGACAATCAGAATGTTGTCCAAGCCAACCTCGACAGAAGGCATCGCTCACCTGGTCGTCGGACTGGGTCCATGGCGCTGCGCGCTGCGAGCGAGCGATGTTCAGGAGGTCATGCGAGAGCTACCCGTGTGGAGCATCGGAGAGCTCCCCAGAGGTGTCCGAGGGTTCGCGCGGGTTCGCGGCGGTACAGTCCCGGTCATCGATCTCGCGCGGATCCTCGGAGTGAACGCGCTGGCGAACTACTGGGTCACGACGAAGGAACGGCCCGTAGCCTGTGCGGTGGAGACCGTGTTGGGAGTCCAGGAATTCCCGCGCGGCTTTGAACGTCCAGCACTGCTGGGAGATTGCGCACCTGCTCTGACCAGCATCGCGGAGCACGACGGGAGGCTGTACGGCTTCCTCGCCTCCGCGAAGCTGCTCGATGAAGTCACGTACCGCAGGCTCCTGGCAGCAGCAGAGGAATCAGCGTGAGCATCGAAACGACTTCGCGGGCGAGGAGCGTAGTCGAGGACCATCTCGGATGGTCCGGGACCGCGTTGGACCCGGTACGCCTGGAGAGCGCGCTCGCGAGCGGCGCCGCGGTGCTTGGACAGTCCAGAGCGGAGTACGTCGAACGCGTTGAACGGGCCTCGACCCCGGAGCTGAGAGCGCTCGTCGAACAGCTCGCAGTTGGAGAGACATACTTCTTTCGGGATCGGGGCCAGTTCGCGGTGATCGAGCGACTCCTGCGCCGCGCGAGCACGGACGTGCGAGTGCTGTGCGCGGGGTGCTCCACGGGGGAAGAGCCTTACTCGATCGCCATCATGCTCCTGTCGACCGGCGCCCGGGGACGGGTTCTCGGCATGGATGTGAGCGCGCGGGCGCTGGAGGTCGCAAAGCGCGGGGTCTACTCCAGATGGTCCCTCAGG
Organism: Myxococcales bacterium; assembly: GCA_020430865.1. Next base: position 20,982 of record JAGQIY010000250.1, on the reverse strand, counting down.
GAAACGCCAGATGCCGCGATCGACGAATGGTTCGAGAGCGATGGCAAGCGGTTCTCGTTGTCCCCCGCCCCTCGAAGTCTGGTCGACTTTCGCCAGCGCAACCTCTACCGAGACTCCATCTCGGAGTGCGGGGAATGGGACGTGATCCTGTGCAGGAACGTGTTGATGTACCACGGGAGGGAAGCAGCGACGCGTATCGTGAAGAAGCTCACGCGCCAGCTCGCGCCGGGCGGCCACCTGTTCGTTGGACACGCGGAGACCCTTCGTGGGCTGTCTGGCGAGCTGGAGGTACACCAGTCCGACGGCACGTTCTTCTATCGTCGAGGACCGTCGAAGGTCGTTTCCGCACCTCGGCCGCTTCTCCCCCCCGAGCCAAGCCGGACGACACCTGCTTCGTGGTTCGATGCCATCCAGTCGTCGACCAGTCGAATCGCCGAGCTCTCGAAGCACGACGCGTGCGACACGAGCGAGGCCTCACGAGACCGCTGGCGAGGGCTGGTCCACGAGCACGTGCGAGAGGGTGATCCGGCCAGGGCGCTTGGCCTGCTCGACGCGGCGCCAAGGCCGATTCAGGACGCCTCGAAGGCACTCCGGGCCGCTCTCCTGCTCATGATCGGGCGGGATCGGGAGGCCCAGGTGGTCGCCGAGCGCCTCATCGCCAACGGAGTCCAGCTGCCCGAGGCGCACCTCGTGGTCGCCCTGTGTCATAGCCATCGCGGTGAACTCGACGAAGCCTTGAAGGCCCTGGAGCGCGCCCAGGCGGGGGATCCGGCGTTTGCCATGCCCGTGATGCAGGCGGGACTCCACAAGTGCCGAATGGGAAGCTCGACCGACGGGCGTCGACTTCTCGCCCGAGCAGCAAACCTCCTCGGTAGCGAGTCCGACGAACGGCTGTTGTTGTTCGGAGGAGGCTTCTCGCGAGATGCCCTGAGGCGCATCTGCAGGAGCTCGAGCGAGGGGGTGGGCGCATGAGAACACTCGATCTCGAAACGCTGAGGGCGGACTTCGATCACTCGTTCGCCGAACCGCCGCGTCTCTCACCGGCACGCCAAACCGAGTTCCTGTTCGTGAATCTCGAAGGCACGTCACGCGCGATCCGCGCGGAAGACGTGGAGAGCGTCCTGCGCCATCCGAAGCTCCGGTCGGCACCGATCATCCACCCCGCGGGGGCCGGGCTCTTCACCCATCGCGGCAAGGTGTGCGTGGCGCTGAGTCTCGCGAAGTTGCTCGGTGGGGAGGACGAGTGCTCTCGACCCGTGGCGGTCGTCTGCAAGGGCACGGGGATCGCGTTGCTCGTGACGAGCCTGCGCCACGCAGAGGCCACGCTCGAGCGGAACCTGGTCAGACTGGACGGGCAGCTCTTCGAGCTGCTGGAAACCGATCGACTGCTCGAAGGGTTCGAAGCTCGAGCCAGACAAGCGAGTAACCAGTGAATCGAGATTGGACGCTCAGCCAGAAGCTCGGGGCGGGCTTCTTCTTGGTCGTCGCGCTGACGGTGGTCGTCGCGATGCTCGCGGTGCGCTCCCTCCGGAGCACGATCGACGCGAAGGACGCCGTCATCGACGTCGACGCGCGGTCGCTGGTCCTCGCTCAGGCCCTTCACGCAGCACGACAGTCCGAAGCCGCTGCGAACCGCGGCTACCTGCTGACCGGCTCGCAGCGGTACCTGGATCAACGGGCGGAAGCCAAGCGCGAGTTCACGGAAACGCTGGAGAAGCTCAAGCGTCTCAAGGACAACCCCACGGCGATCGCCAGCATCGAGGCTGCACACACCACGCACGAACAGGCCGTCACGAAGGTACTCGAACAGCGCAAACGAGGCCTGAGCGCTGATGACCTGGACGAGGCGTACGAGTCAGGCAGCGCGAAGACGCGCAAGGACCTGCGCGCAGCCATCGAACGAATGATCGAGCACGAAGAGGCTGACCTCGCGCGCGGAGCAAGCGAGGCCACGGCCAGCGCAGACTCCGCTACCCGCTGGTTGCTGACCACGCTGGCCTTGTGCGTCGGCCTTGCGGCGGCCCTGGCCTTCGGACTCTCGCGCAGTCTTGGCCGTCAGATCGGCGGCGCCATCGGTCACGTCCAGAGTTCATCCGCCGAGCTGCAAGCCGCAGCCAATCAGCAAGCCACGGGAGCGAGAGAGCAGGCAACGGCGATGGCCGAGATAACGACCACGATTCAAGAGCTGCTGCTCACCTCGCGCCAGATCGCGGAGAGCGCGATCAACGTCTCCTCCATCGCCAGCCAGACTCTCAGCAGCGCCCAGGCTGGGCAGGACACCCTGCAAGGATCCTCGGCCAGCATGAACGAGATCAAGGCCCAGGTCGACGCGGTGGTGCACCACATGCTCGACTTGAACCAGAAGACCCAGCGCATCGGCAGCGTGCTGGACATCGTCGCCGAGCTCTCGGAGCAAACCAACATCCTCGCCATCAACGCATCGATCGAGGCGGTCGGAGCCGGGGAGGCGGGGTCACGATTCCGTGTGGTTGCAGATGAGATCCGGAAGCTGGCCGACAGGGTGTCCGGCTCTGCAAAGGAGATCCGAGGACTGATCGAGGAGGTGCGCGGCGCCGTGAACGCCACGGTCATGGTAACGGAGACCGGCTCCAAGTCCGTCGAGGCGGGCAGTCGTCAGTTCGAAGAGGTCGCGGCGGCGTTCGCTGCGATTCGCAACCTGGTGAAGACGACCACGGACGCTGCCAAGGAAATCGAACTCTCCACCAAGCAGCAGTCCACAGCGGTGGAGCAGGTCAACACGGCGATCTCGAGCGTCGCTCAGGCCTCGAAGGAGAGCGAGATCAGCAGCGGCCAGACGCTGCAAACAGCGCGAGAACTCACGACGCTGGCGACCAACCTGGGTCGAATCGTGAAGCGAACGGAGAGCTCCCCCGCATGAGCGGCGACCCTTACAAGTACTTCCGGGTCGAATGTCGGCAGCTACTCGACGTGCTGTCGACTGGCATCATCGCACTCGAGTCAGGCAGCGCCGAGGCAGACTCCGCAACCAATCTTTTCCGCGCGGCACATACGCTCAAGGGAGCCGCGCGGATCGTGAGACACGTGGCCATCGCGGAGGCCTCGCATCAGCTCGAAGAGTTTCTCTCCCCCATCCGAACCACCGGCCATGTACCAGGCGCCGCGGAGCTTCAGCAGATGCTGGACCTGGTGCAGCGAATGGAAGAGGAGCTTGACCGCATCGACGCTCCCGCCGCCGAGCCACCGGTCACGGCGCCAGCTCCTCGAGTTGCCCCGGAACAGGCGCCCTCGAGCGGCGAACAACACCAAGCGCTGCTGGCTAGCCTGCAAGACGCGCACGCTGCGCTACGTCGGATTGGCGCGTTGGTCGGGCGCTGGGACACGTCGGCCAACCGCAGCACGTCACCGGAGATCTCCACTCGGCTACTGGAAGGACTGCGATACTGGAGCGACGTCGCTCAGCGTGAGATCACGGACTCCCACGAGGCCGCCTTGCGCCTCTACCACGCGCCGGTCGTGAGCCTGTTGCCGGCGCTCGAGCTGACGGTGCGCGACGTGGCTCAGGTTCGCCGGAAGCGCGCGAGGGTGCGCATCGAGGGTGGCGAACTGCGCATCGGCATCGACTATCTCGCCCGCCTCAAGCCTGCCTTGGTTCAGCTCGCGAGAAACGCCGTCGCCCACGGGATCGAGGCGAGCCCTGAGCGCGAGCGAGTCGGGAAGGAGCCCGTGGGCAACGTCGTGGTTGGCTTCAAGCGCAGAGGCAGGCGGCTGATCGTGCACTGCGAAGACGATGGGCAAGGCGTGGACGTGGACGCAGTCCGCAGCGCCGCTGCGCGTCGCGGTCTACCCACCGGCTCCACGGATGACGAGCTGCTCTCGCTGCTGGTTCAGCAGCCGATCTCCACGGCCGCTCGGGTGGATCAAGCGGCGGGGCGCGGCGTTGGGCTCGACGTCGTCGGTAGCATCTGCCGGGAGCTGGGCGGCAGCGCACGTGTCCAAACCAGCCGGGGTAAGCACACCCGGGTCGAGCTCGACCTTCCGGGGCTGATCGGCGAGCTGGAAGCCTTGCTCGTGCGGTCTCGCGAGGAAGCGTACCTGATTCCACTCGAGCAAGTCAGGCAAGGGCAGCTCTCCCACGCTAGCCTGGAGATCGGCGCAAACGGGGAGCGAGCGATCGACATCGATGGGCAACGTATGCCGCTCCTGGAACTGGGCGGCGCGCCAGGTCCGGAGAGCCGGCGTACGCGTTGCCTGGTGGTTGTCGAGACGTCCCAGGGACCGCTGGCCTTGCAGGTGGACCACATCATTGGAATCCGCACGGTAACTCCTGCACCGACGCCTGCGCTGCACCTCCTGGACGCGAGCGTGAGTGGGGTCACGATCCTGGAAGACGGCGACCCGGTTCCCATCCTCGACGCCGAAGCGCTCGCGCTGAGGCGACCGCGAAGTGCCCCACGGTCGGATCGGGTCGAGCAGCTTCGAGTTCTGGTCGTCGATGACTCGCTGACTAGCCGTTCTCTCGAGCAGAGCATCCTCGAGACGGCGGGCTACCTGGTCGACACCGCCGCGTCCGCAGAGGAGGGGCTCCGCCGCCTCGAACAGCGGCGATACAGCCTGTGCCTGGTCGACGTCGAGATGCCGGGCATGGACGGCTTCTCCTTCGTTCGCGCTCTGCGAGGCAACCGGGCGACGGCTCGCGTGCCCGCGATCCTGATCTCCTCGAGGAACTCCCCGAGCGACCGGGAGGCGGGGCGCCAGGCGGGCGCACAGGACTACATGGCCAAGCAAGAGTTCGATCAGAGCCGGCTCCTCGAACGCATCGGAGAGCTCACACGATGAGCGCGCTGCGCGTACTGGTGGTCGAGGATTCGCTGACGGTGCGCAGGTACCTCTGCGATGTGCTGAACGCCGACCCGGAGCTCAGCGTCGTCGGCGAGGCCGCGGACGGTGAGACGGCGATCGCGCTCTGCGAGTCCCTGTCCCCGAGCGTGGTGACGATGGACATGATGCTGAACGGCGTATCGGGGCTCGCCGCAACCCAGCACATCATGACGCACAAGCCGACTCCCATCTTGGTGGTGTCATCCTCTGAGAATCGAGGCGAGGTCATGTCAACCTACGACGCACTCGCCGCCGGCGCCGTTGACGCGCTGGAGAAGCCCGCAGCCGAGAGCGCGGCTGAAGCGTGGGAGAACCAGTTCCGTGAGGCAGTGAAGCTGGTCGCGAGAATTCGCGCGATCCGTCGTCCGCGCATCAGCAACCGCGTCACGGACAGCGCGCGTAGGAGTCCGGTCCGCGCCACCCCGGAGCTGATCGCCATCGGTGCTTCGACGGGTGGTCCCACGGCGCTGGTGTCGGTGCTCGGGACGCTCCCCAAGGGGTTCCCGATCCCGGTCTTGGTGGTGATGCACCTCAGCGAGGCCTTCGCCGAGGGGTTCACCGGGTGGCTCGGGGCCAACATCAAGATCGACGCTCGCTTCGCCCGCGATGGGGAGCCCCTGGCCAGGATCGCGGGCACGGCCATCCTGGCGCCCCCGAACCGGCACTTGATCCTGCGCTCCGGTTCACTGCACTTCGACGACGGACCCGAGCGCCACTCGTGCAAGCCATCGGTCGACGTGTTGTTCGACTCTGTGGCGCGCTCGAGTCCCAACAGCGTGGGTTGCTTGCTGACCGGAATGGGTCGCGACGGCGCGACCGGACTCTCGGCAATGAAGACGGCCGGAGCGCTCACCATCGTCCAGGACGAGGCAAGCTGCGCGGTGTTCGGCATGCCTCGCGAAGCAATCCGGCTCGGAGCAGCCACGCAGGTGCTGCCACTGGCCGAGATCGGCCCTGCGATCGCGGCGCTGGACGTCGGTCGGCGCGGGGAGCGACACCCATGAACGTGCTGATCGTGGACGACAGCCTGACGGTACGGATGGACTTGATGGAGGCCTTCGGCAGCGCAGGCTTCTACACCGAGGGCTGCGCGACGCTGGAGGCGGCTCGGACCGCTCTCGGCGGCACGCGTCCCGATCTCATCGTCCTCGACCTGTTGCTTCCCGACGGAGACGGCCTTGAGTTCCTGTCGTCCCTGGAAGCGCCTCGACCGCCGGTCATGCTCCTATCGACGGAGGCAGAGGTGGGTGACCGCGTACGTGGACTCCGGATCGGGGCAGAGGAGTACATCGGCAAACCCTACGACAGGAGCTTCGTCGTATCGCGCGCTCTCGAGCTACTCCGCAAGGAGACGGTTCGAGGAACCAGCGTGCTGCTGGTCGACGACAGCATCAGTTACCGCAAGCGCGTGGCCGAACGCCTGCACGCCGTGGGCTACCAGGTCTTTGAAGCACAGACAGGTGAAGAGGGGCTGCGGATGGCTGCTTCCCTGCGCCCAACCGTGATCCTCGTCGACGGCGAACTTCCCGGCATTCGCGGTCCGACGGTGATTCGGCGAGTGCGTCTCGACGCTGCGCTGCGCGACACGCCGTGCATGCTGGTGACAGGTGGGGATCCGGTCGAGGCCGAGCTGGAGGCGCTCGAAGCTGGCGCCAACGACTTCTTGCTCAAGTCCGACGACCTGTCGGTCCTGTTCGCCAAGCTCCAAGTCCTGGTCCGCTCCGGGGGCTCAGCGCCGTCGGAGATCAAGAGCCTGCTCAGTCCGAAACGCGTGGTCGCCGTGGACGATAGCGATAGCTACCTGTTCAGCCTGGCGGAGGAGCTCCGACTCGAGGGCTACGACGTCGCCTTGGCACACTCTGGAGAGGCAGCCCTCGAGCTCCTCGCGGTGCAACCCGCGGACTGCATCCTGCTCGACCTCCTGATGCCCGGGATCGGGGGAGAGGAGACCTGTCGACGCATCAAGGCGGCGCCGGTGCTCCGGGATACACCGCTGATTCTACTCACGGCCCTCGAGAGCGATGAAGCGCTGGTCTCTGGGCTCGCCGCGGGCGCAGACGACTACGTCTCGAAGTCGGCGGACTTCGCTGTTCTGAAGGCGCGCGTGCGAGCGCAGCTCCGTCGCAAGCAGTTCGAGGACGACGCCCGCCGCATCCGCGGGGAAATTCGAAAGACAGAGCTGGCCGCCGCAGAGGCCCGCGCCGCGCGTGATCTGGCAGAGGCACGGGCGGAGCTGGTGCAGGAGCTGGAGGCGAAGAACCGCGACCTCGAAGCCTTCAGCTACACCGTCTCTCATGACCTCCGAGCGCCAGTCCGGGTCATCGAAGGCTACGCTCAGGCCATCATCGAGGACTATGGCGAGACCTTGGAGTCCCCCGCCCGGCACTACGTGACTCGCATTCACTCGAGCGCGGGAAAGATGACGGAGCTGATCGACGACCTCTTGACCCTCTCCCGGGTCGGCCAGGCCGCGATGCGGCCCAGCGAGGTCAACCTCTCGGACGTCGCCCTCAGCATCCTGCACGACCTCGGGGAACAGGACCCCACGCACGACGTCGCGGTGTCGATCGAACCGAACCTGGTGACCACGGCGGATCCTGCCCTCGCGCGTGTAGTCCTGGTGAACTTGCTGAGCAACGCATGGAAGTTCACTCGCGGCACGCACGACCCGGAGATCGCCCTGGTGCGGGCTCCCGATGGCTTCTGCGTGCGCGACAACGGCGCGGGGTTTCCGCAAGCAGAGGCTGACAGGCTATTCGAGCCGTTCCAGCGACTGCACACCACGAGTGAGTTTCCCGGAACAGGGATCGGCCTGGCCACCGTGCGCCGCATCCTCGAGAAACACGGAGGTTCGATCAGAGCAGCCGGTGAGCCCGGGGAAGGGGCCACCTTTCATTTCGTTTTCCAAGCTAGCTCGAGGAGCAGGGGCAGTGAAGGAGCCTGACAGCATCTCCCAGATCCGCGTGCCGCAGCTGACCCGGTTGCGCGCGCTGATCGTGGAAGACAACCCGGACGACGCGGAACTCCTGCTGCGCGCACTCCGCAAGGCTGGAGTCGACGTGCAATACCAGCGAGTTCAAACCGCATCCGAGATGCGCGACGCGCTGGCCAATCGCGAGTGGGATATCGTGCTCTCGGATTACCACATGCCCCGCTTCAGCGCCTCTGAAGCACTCAAGCTACTCCAGGACAGCGGGCTCGGCATCCCATTCATCATCATCTCGGGGACGATTGGCGAGGACGTCGCCGTCGAAGCGCTGAAGGTCGGTGCGTCCGATTTCCTGGTGAAGGGACGGTTGGTGCGCTTGGTGCCGTCCATCCAGCGCGCGCTGTTCGACGCCGAAGTGTTTCGCGAACGCCGGCGCGTCGAGCAAGCACTCAAGGAGAGCGAGATCCAGTATCGACGCATCGTAGAGACCACTCTGGAGGGGATCTGGATTGTCGACCAACGGGGAGTCACTCAGTATGCAAACGCCACCTTCGCGGCGATGTTGCAGACTACGCCGGAGCTACTCGAAGGCAGACCGCTCATGGAGTTCTTTCCGCCGGAGTGGCACGAACGTGCGTTGAATCGTTTCGAGGAAATCCGCAATGGAAAGGTGAATCGATATGAGATCCCATTGGTACGCGCCGATGGCACGGACCTCTGGGCGAGACTCTCGACGAGTCTGATGACGGACGACGGCGGCGTCGCCGACGGAGTCCTCGCCATGGTCACGGACCTGACGGATCACCGAAAGCTCCAGGCCCAGCTCATGGTGGCGGACCGCATGGCCTCCGTGGGCTTGCTCGCGGCCGGCGTCGCGCACGAGATCAACAACCCTCTCGCGGTGAACATCGCCAACCTGGAGCTGGTGCTGCGCGATCTGCCGGAGTTGCTCGGGGATTCCCCCAAGGCGCACATGGTGCTCGAGGAAGTGCAGGACGCCTTGGATGCGGCTCAACGCGTGTCGCGGATCGTGAGAGATCTGAAGGTTTTTTCCCGCGCGGATAGCGAGGAGCGTGGCGCGGTCGACATACATCAGGTCCTGGATTCGTCAGCTCGCCTCGCCTGGAACGTCGTGAGGCACCACGCAGTGCTGACCAAGGATTTCGCGCCTGACCTGCCCCCGGTGTACGCCAATGAACCTCGCCTGGGACAGGTGTTCCTGAACCTTATCGTCAACGCTGCCCAGGCCATTCCCGAGGGTAGTGTCTCGAAGAACTCCATCGTGCTCCACACGCACCGACGACGCGACGGCAAGGTCGTGGTGGAGATCCGCGACTCGGGCTGTGGGATGCCACCGAATGTGCTGGCTCAGCTGTTCACTCCCTTCTTCACCACGAAGCCCGTAGGTCTGGGCACCGGTCTGGGACTCTCGATCTGTCATCGCATCATCAGCTCGTTGAAGGGTCAGATCGACGTGGAGAGCGAGCTCGACCGCGGGACCACGTTCAGAATCGTTCTCCCCAGCTTGCGCGAGGTCGCCACGCAATCCGTCACGAGCAACGCACCCGAGTCGGCGACTCCGCGACTGTTGGTCATCGACTCGGACAAGAGCGTTGGTGACTCGATCTACGGCGTCCTGCGTGGCGCATTCCGGATCTCGGTCCTGACGGACGCGGTCGCGGCGGCGCGCCTCCTCGGCACGGCACGTTTCGATCTCGTGCTGTGTGAACTGCAGCTCATGTCAGACGTCGAAGGTCCACTTCATGGGATGCTGTCCAGCTACCTGGAAGAACGCAGGTTGATCGCCCTCGCCCCAATCGACACGCTGCAAGCGCCAGACGCCGGCGACGACATCGGTCTGCAAATGCTGGAGAAGCCCATCAACCCCGAGCGGCTCGAGCTACTCACAGCGTCCATTGTCCACTCTCTGAGAGGTGAATCTCCATGACCCCCACCAGCCAAGCGCCCAGGGACACCCGAATCCTGCTCGTCGACGACGAACCCACGCTCCTCAAGGCGCTCGCGCGCCACCTCGAGTACGAGGGCCTCGAGGTCGCGACCTGCGAGAGCGCCAGGGAGGCGTTGGACCTGCTGGAGAAGGAGCGGTTCGACGTGCTCGTGAGCGACATCGCGATGCCTGGTATGTCCGGCGTCGAGCTCCTGCGCGCGGTGAAGTCCTCACAGCGACACCTGCCCGTGATCCTGATCACCGGCGCTCCCGATGTCCACTCTGCCGTGCAGGCTCTGGAACTCGGCGCCTTCAAGTATCTGCTGAAGCCCATCGACTCCAAGGAGTTCGTCGAGGTGGTCGTGAGGGCCGCGAAGCTCCATCGCCTGGCGCTGGTCAAGGCGGACGCAAGCTCGGAGCTGGGGGGAGGAATCGTCGTCAGCTCCGAGCTTGCTGCCCTCGAGGCAGACTTCCGCAGGGCAATGGACTCCTTGTGGATGGCATATCAACCCATCATCCGCGCCCAGGATGCGTCGATCTACGGCTACGAAGCGCTGCTGCGAACCAGGGATCCGGTTCTCGACAACCCTGGGAAGCTGATCGGCGCGGCTGAGCGCCTGGAGCAGGTGTGGCCACTGGGCAGGCGGATCCGCGAGCACGTGGCCGCGGACATGGCGAACGCTGATCCGCGCGCCTACGTGTTCGTCAACCTCCACCCGATCGACCTGATGGATCCAGAGCTGTACGGAGACGACAGCGCCCTCGCCTCCATCGCGGGCCGAGTGGTACTGGAGATCACCGAGCGCGCAACGCTCGACGACGTGAAGGAGCCCGCCGAGCGAATCGCGAAGCTGCGAAAGCAGGGCTATCGCATCGCCGTCGATGATCTGGGTGCGGGGTACGCTGGACTATCGAGCTTCGCCCAGCTGGAGCCCGATCTCGTCAAGCTCGACATGTCGCTGATTCGCGACGTCGACTCGAGCCCGGTGAAGCGGCGCCTGGTCGCTTCGATGGTCTCGCTCTGCTCCGATCTCGCCTTGATGGTCGTGGCGGAAGGAATCGAGACGGAGCGAGAACGCGACGTACTGGTCGACCTCGGATGCCATCTACTTCAGGGCTACCGATTTGGCCGGCCAGCGGAACCATTTTCCTCGGCGAGTTGGTGAGGAGGCGAACATGCGAAGTCTGGAACCTGGGATAGTCGTCGATCACAAGTACGAGCTGCGTCGCGAGATCGAGCGCGGGGGGGTATGCGTCGTGTTCGATGCGGTGCACGCCTTCACCGGCGCTCACGTGGCGTTGAAGCTCCTGCAGGACCGCTTCGCGGGCAACCATGAAGCGGTGGAACGCCTGCTGCGAGAGGCCCGCTTGCTGACGCTGGCACGCCACTCGAATGTAGTGACCGCGCTGGACGCGGGGCGCTGCGCGGAGGTCGGTCCATACCTCGCGATGGAACTGCTCGAGGGGCGAACGCTGGCCGGCATCCTCGCGGTGCGTCCAGCGCTGGCGGCCCGGGAAGTGGTGTGTCTCGGCGCCGCGCTGAGCGAGGCGCTCCACGTCGTTCATCAGCGCGGGGTGCTGCACCGGGATGTCAAACCAGCGAACATCTTCATCGCGCGCTCGGACGCCGGGAGAGAGCTGGTCAAGCTCTTTGACTTTGGTGTCGCCGCCACCGAGGAACACCACGAGCCCAAGCTCACGCGGCAGGGCGCGATCGTCGGGACGCCAGAATACATGGCACCGGAGCAGCTGCGCGCGGAAGACGACCGCATCGGTCCGGGCGTCGATGAGTACGCGCTGGCAGTCTCGCTCTTCGAAGCGCTGACCGGCGCTACGCCGTACGATGGAAACTATGCGCAGATCCTGCTCGCGATGGAATCCAACCCCGAGGTTCGTTTCCCTGAGGCATCGGAAAACGTCCCTGGGCCGCTGCAGAAGGTCATCGAACGCGCGCTGTCGAAGAACCCGGAAGACCGTCACGGTTCGCTGGAGGCGTTCGGTCTCGCGCTGCGAGCCAGCGTCACGCCGGTGCCAGACCAGACGTCACTGCTGGGGCTGCGCCGTGATCCACCAACCCTCCCCCCCTCGAGCGGCTCCAGAGACAGCAAGACCGTGATCGACGTTCCCGTTCCCGCGCGGAGAAAGCACCCTCGAGCTCCCTACATCACGCCCGTCCGCGTCGTCGAGAGCGAAGGCCGTCACCTCGATGGTCGGACCGAGGACATCTCCGAGGGCGGTCTGCTGGTGCTTGCTGACCGACCCAGCGACGCCAAGCGAGTCACCGTGCGCTTTGCGTTGCCCATCTCGGGGAAGATCGTCGCCGTCGACGCTGAACCTCGCTGGGTCCAGCGCGCTCGGGGCGCGGCCATCGGTCTGCGATTCCTCGAGCTCGACCCGGAGGCCTGCACCGAGATCCGCGGCTACGTCACGGCGATGGGCGGCGTCGCGTGAAGCAGCGCCGATCGACGCTGCCCACCGGCGCCGAACCGCCTCAACGCTGCAGGCGCAGCAGAGTCCCAGCGGCGCCGACGACGAACACCGACCCCGTCGCGCCCTCACCCCAGACGTCGTTGAGATCGTTCGTGGTGCCGCTGTCGAGGGCCGTGTAACTCGCGCCATCGAAATGCACGATGGAGCCGCCGTCACCGACGAAGAACACGTCCGACGGGCCGCTCCCCCAGACGCCGTGAAACGCCGTGCCGGAGCCGTGCACGCGACTCGCGCTGCCTGCTGACGAACGGACGATGCCGTCGGCGCTGGTGATGAACTGCACGATGGCGGCGCCACTGCCCGTCGCGAAGCCGCGATTCAGCCCGCTCAAGCCGGTGTCGTCGCAGCTCCAGGTACTGCTTCCTCCGGGCAACGTGCAGAGCGACGAGCCCGTGGTGGCGAAGAGGTCGCCCGCCTCGCTCCACAGGCCAGCGACGACGCCGCCCGGCCACACGCCTCGCGCGGTCCACTCGGTGCCGCCGACCTTGAACTGGAAGACGCCGTTCTGCGCGCCGACCACCACCTCTCTCGGGCCCACCCGGAGCACCGAGGTCGCGGGGCCAGTCACCAGCGAGCCAAAGCCGACGCCGGACCACTGGTTGTTGAAGTAGGAGTCGATGTGATCACCGACGACCCAAACGTCTTGAGTCCCCGTGGTGCCAGTTGGACCGCCGACATCCAGATAGGTGCCCGTCATCGACCCCGACTCGACGCTCGTCCAGGTCGTGCCGCTGACATAGTGACGCACGTGGCTGCCGGCGACCGCCCACACGTTCTTCGGGCCTACGCCCCAAACCGCACGGAAATCTTCCTGGGTCTGACCGTTCAGGGTCTCCCAGCTCGCCGTCATGCCGCCCGTCCCCGCTGCTCCGCCAGCGCCGCCGCTCGACTGCCCAGCGCTTCCGCCAGCGCCGCCCTGGCCCGCGGAGGAACCACCACTGCCGCTCGTCCCACCGCTGCCGCCCACTGCGCCGCTGCCACCCACTGCGCCGCTGCCGCCTGCGCCGCTGCCGCCCACTGCGCCGCTGCCACCCACTGCGCCGCTGCCGCCCACTGCGCCGCTGCCCGCCGTACCGGCGGAACCGCCCACGCCCGCAGAGCCCCCTTCGCCGCCATCACTGGAGTCGTCGCTCCCGCAGCCAACCAGCAACAGCGGAGCGCACGCTACCACCCACTTCCAGTTCCTCATCGCGCGAGGTCGTAGCACCCGGCCGCGCGCCAGTCAGCATTCCTAACAAGGACCGGTCCGGAGCGAAGCGTCTTCCGTCATCGGACCGAGTCTCTCGAACTCGGGCAGAGCACCTCGGCCAGTCCCAGACTCACTCCCTGATATTCTGACCGGGTTCGGGGGAGAGGCGCGCTGGTTTCCAGTACATCACTCACACATGAACCGTGCATTCCTGCTCTGGGCGGTGCCGCGGCTGGCCAGTGCTGCGCTGCTTGGTTGCACTGCGCTGCTCGGTTGCACTGCGCTGCCTGCACCGCGCGCCGCGCTGGTCGTCGAGAGCGCGCCCGAAGCGACGACCGAGCCTGCGCCTACGCTGAGTCTGGCCGAGCGCCGGGAGCCCGCGCGGGACTGGTTCTTCGATGAGCAACTGAACGCCTACCTGCCGCCAGGTGTGGTGAAGGAAGAGCTCGAGATGGCCGGCCCTGGCGTCCTGCGCCAGCGCGGGCGCGTCGTCTGGTTCACCACGGAAACGCCCCACGGAATGGCCGCGCTGCAGGACGTCGATGGTCCGGTGGGGATCCACATTCACCGCCTGGACCCCGAGCTCCTCGAGCAGATCGACGAGCTGGCGGAGCGCCATCCAGTGCTCGCCGACATCCAGTTCGCCGGCTGGGACGCTCAGGATCTGCGCGCCCTCGAGGCGCTCGGAGAGGTCGAGGGGCTGCGCTTCACCACCGCGTGGAACTACCCCGACTTCAGCCGCTTTTCGCGGCTGAAGTGGCTCGAGATCGACAACCTCACCCAGCAGCCGCCACCGCTCGGGGAGCTGCCGGTGACCGTCGAGCACCTGAAGGTGGGCGCGCTCGGGGAGAACTCCACCGCGGACATCCTGCGCCTCGAACGCCTGCGTTCCCTCGGCTTCCACTCGAGTCCGAGCTCGCCGAGCCCGGCGAGTCTCGCGTCGCTGAAGAGGCTTCGGCAGCTCGAGATCTGGGCCAACGACGAACCCGACGTCCGTGGCTTCTCCGAGCTGAGTCGGCTCGAATCCCTGACCCTGACCGGTGGCCACCTGAACGCCGCGACGCTGAGCGAAGTGGCCAAGGTCACGAAGCTCCGGGAGCTGACGCTCACCGCAGACATCCGCGACACGGATTTCAAGCCGATCGCCCAGCTCAAGCAGCTCGAACGACTCCGCTACATCGCGAGCAACCGGGGCCTCGGCGACGAAGCCGCGCGGGTGCTCGCGCAGCTGCCCAAGCTGCGGGATCTGGACTTCAGCCAGGCGACCATCAGCGAACGCGCACTGGTCTCGCTCGCACGTCTGCCCCTGGAGCGGCTAACCCTCGCCGGCGTCCCCATCGACGACCGCGGCGCGAGACACCTGGCCAGCTTCACCAGCCTGCGTAGCCTGAATCTGACGTTCTGGCAGATCACCGAGAAAACCCTGCGGAAACTGCCGACCACGCTGCGCGAGCTGCACCTCGGGCAGTCCCTCGTGAGTCAGGACGACCTGCAGTTGCTCATGCGCTTTCCGGAGCTCCAGGTCCTCGATCTCGGCTTCATGAACATCGACGACCAGCACCTCACCGCCTTGACCCAGCTGCCCGAGCTGCGACGCCTCACCGTGATGTCGCCGCTGCTGACCGCAAACAGCGCCGTCACCCTCGAGCACATCCCCAGGCTCGCGATCTGGTTCGGCGCGGGTCCCCTCGACTGCGCCGACATCGCCATCACGCGCTTCAGCTGCAAGGGCGTCTACGGACGCTGAGCACCAGGTGCGCGGACAGCCACGCAAGACGCCTCGTCGCGCACGCCGGTCACGTCGTGCGATCGTTCGCGCACTGCTTGGCGAGCTGACTGAACTCCTCGCGGGAGAGCTGCTTGAGCCGCGTTCCCGTGTGCTCGGGAGCGGTGCGAATCGATTTCGCGTGCTTGCGCCGCAGCTCGAGCACCTCCGCACGGGTCAAGGCGCCCGTGTCCAGCAACACCTCGAGCAGCGCCGGGCGCCGCCCAGCTTGCTCGGTCAGGATGCGCAACACCTGCCGCTCGGTCAGCATGCGCTTCTCCACCGCGAGCTCGCAGAACCTCGACGTACTCGTGCGTTGGTGGTCGAGGAGTTCGAGCACCTGACGCGAGGAGAGCATCCCCATCTCGCGAGCGATCTGTCCGACACGGGGAGTCCGCGCGGCTCGAGCCTCGAAAGCCTGCTGCAGCCGGTCGTTCGGCACCGCGCCACTGGTGACGATGTAGTCGTCGAACATAAAGCCTCCTAGTAGCTGCGGAAACGGCAGCCGACGGGAAAGCTTGAGCGCTATTTCTGACCGGCCCTGCTGGCTCGCGGAAGCAGGGAGGCCCGCTCAGCCCCCAAGGGGCGCGAGCAAGTCGTCGAGCAGCGCCTCGTCCAGATCGAGGGCCCGCGTTCCGCCGCTCAGTAGCGCGCCGGCCAGCTCCGCCTTCTTCGCCTGCAGCGCCACGATCTTCTCTTCCACGGTTCCGCGGGCGATCAGCCGGTGCACGAACACCGGCTTGTCCTGCCCGATGCGGTGCGCGCGATCCGTGGCTTGAGCCTCCGCGGCCGGATTCCACCACGGATCGTAGTGGATCACCGTGTCCGCCGCCGTGAGGTTCAGGCCGACGCCGCCCGCCTTGAGGCTGATCAAGAAGATGGGCACATCGCCGCTCTGGAAGAGCTCGATCTGCGTCTTGCGGTTGACCGTGCTGCCCGTCAGGTAGGCGTACGGTACCCCAGCATCCAGGAGATCCTCGCGTATCAACACCAGCATCTCCACGAACTGGGAGAAGATCAGGATGCGCCGCCCCTCCGAGAGCATCGTCTCCAGCAGCTCACTCAGGAACCTGCGCTTGGCGCTCGGCACCTGACGGCGCTGCTTGCTCTTGACCAGGCTCGGATCGCAGCACACCTGCCGCAGCTTGAGCAATGCATCCAGCACGGCGATGCGGGAGAGCGCCATGCCCCGCCTTGCAATTTCCTCACGGACTTGTTTGTCGACCAGCTTGCGCACCGTCTCGTAGAGATCACGCTGCGCGGTTCCCAGCTCCACGTGATGCGTGATGACGGTCTTGGGAGGCAGCTCCTTCGCGACGTCTTCCTTGGTGCGCCGGAGCAGCAGCGGCGCGATGCGACGCCGCAGGGCAGCCATGCGCGTGTCGTCGCCCTCCTTCTCGATCGGGTTGCGGAAGGCCTGCGCGAACGCCCGTTCGCTGCCCAGAGCACCGGGCACCGCGAACGCGAACTGACTCCATACCTCCCCCAGGTGATTCTCGAGCGGCGTCCCGGTCACCGCGATGCGCTGGCGAGCCTCTAATTTCCGCGCGGCATGTGCGGTGGCGGTCTTGGGGTTCTTGATGGCCTGAGCTTCATCCAGGATCGCCACGTCCCAGGGGATGGGGGTGAGGAGCTCCTGGTCCCGGTGCAGCAAGCTGTAGCTCGTCAGCACCAGGTCCGCCTCGGAGAGCTCCGCTTCCCGCGACTGGCGCTCGGGACCGTGCCACAGGAGCACGTCGAGCTTCGGAGCGAACTGCTGGATCTGTTCGCTCCAGGAGACCAGCACGCTGGTGGGAGCCACCACCAGGCTGGGTCCCTTGGCGAGCTTCTTGTGTTTCCGCGCGACGAGGTGCGCGAGGAGCTGCACGGTCTTTCCGAGACCCATGTCGTCGGCGAGCACCGCACCGACGCCGTGCTTTCCTAGCAGGCCGAGCCAGGCGACCCCCTGGGCCTGGTAGTCGCGCAAGGTGCCGCGGAAGCTCTTCGGCAGCTTGGGGCGCGACAGCGCGCCGCTGGTGAGTGAGGCGCGCAGCTCGCGCAGCGCCTTGCCGGTCTTGTCGTCGACGCCGAGGGTCTCCGCGAGCTCCAGTGCCTGCCAGCGACTGATGCGACGCTGCGTCGCCTGGTCCGAGACCGCGAGCTCGAGCAGGATGTCGACGAGAGGCCGAATGCGGTCGAACTCGACCCGCGCCAGGCGACCTGACGGCAGCTCGACGAGCATCGCCTCTCCCTCACCCCCAAGATCCGCGCCTTCGGCGAGGCCCTGAAGCAACATGGGGAGCAGGCTGATGCGTTCCCCTTGCACGTCGACGCCGAAGTCCAGCTCGAACCAGTCGTTTCCGCTCGGTTCCAGATCGGTGAAGTAGTCGACGGACTCCACGATCTGGAGCGCGTAGGAAGGATCGTAGACGACCTCGATCCCGACGTTCTCGAGGAACGGCACGCCCAGGCCCTGGAACATCCCCCAGGAGAACGCGTCGGGGAGCGACCAGTGATCCTCCGCGCTCTCCGGCATGAATCCCATCGACTCCAGCGACTGCATCGCGTCTTCTTCCGCGTCGAGGTCTCGAACCAGAGCGATCTTCTCGCCGTCCACCTCGAGCAGCGTTCGCTTCTCGGGCTCGTCTTCGGCGGGTGCCAGGACTCCCTGGTAGCGAAACTCGAGGCGGCCTAGATGCTTTTTTTGCTCGTTCGGCAGTTCTTCGCTGAAGATCACGAACCGGACCTGGGGCAGGCCCTCCACGACGCGTATCGGCGTCGTCTTGGGCGCCGGCATACCCCGCTCTTCCAGGGTCCGAGCGAGACTCGGCACCTGTTCCGCGCGGATTTCCGGCGCTGCGAGCCACTTCGCGACGTCTCGAGCTGCTCGGATCTCGCCGGTCGAGCCATCGCGAGTATCGACGTAGTATGCTGGCACCAGCGGCAAGACCAGGATCGCTGGGTCACCGAGATCGACTCCCGTCCGCAGCACGCCGTCGTCAGACTCGAGCCAGCCGAGCTTGCCGATCCTGGGCGGCCCGGGCACCAGCTGCAGCTGGCGCACTTCAGAATCCCCACGGAAACTCAAGACGAGCCGCTCCGTGGCCAGCGCAGCCTGCAGCCCGAAGCCCCCAAGCCGCCCCGTGAGCGTTGCCTGTGCCCGCTTGTCCCACACCAGGCTGTCGAGGGCGCCGTCCAGACCCTGTCGCGACTGCTCTCCCGAGATGACTCGCCGCGCCCCTGCGATCGTGATCGGCTGGGCCTGACTCCAGACTCCGTTGCGCGCGAGGTGCTGGCTCCCCAGGTCGACGAAGAGCCGCTGCCCTTCCAGATGGAGGAGGAGCACGAGGCGCTCCCGCTGGGGCGCTGCCTCGTCGGTCCACGAAGCCAGCCACCGTTCCAGAGCGGCGGACGCGGACGAGCCGCTGTCAGGGGAGCTTGAACCACCGTGCGCCAGCTCCGAGCCGCCGTACTTCGTCGCGATCATGAACAGCACTGCAGCCACGTGCTTGCATTCGTGCCGCCAGCTACACGTGCAGCGCAGGTCGTCCGAGAGCCTGCCATCGACGCGATAGGTCCCTCGACCCCGAGAGCTCATCACGACGCCCACGACGTGCCCGCTCGGGTCGAGCCTCAGCGGCCAGACGCTTCCCGCAATCCCCAGCTCGACGCCCAGATGCTGCGTGTCGACGGCCAGGAGCCTGAAGGCCCGCATCGCGAGTTCGGTCCAGCGAAGTGCCTCGGCCTGCGTCACGCTGCGTTTGAAACACGGACAACCGACGGAGAGCAAGCGTCATCCAGACGCCTCTTGCCTGCGCCGCCAGACTTGCTTAGCGACTGAAGCCATGGACGAAGCCAAGCTCCTGCAGAAGCTGAGAGATCTCGAGCGCCTGATCGCCAGTGCGGGCACCAACGGCGAACGCGTCGCCGCGGATCAGGCGCGGGAGCGCATTCTGGACCGCCTGCATCAGCTGCAGCGCGAGGCGCCGGCCGTCGAGTTCAAGTTCATGATGCCGGACGTCTGGTCCTTGCGCCTCTTCATGGCGCTGCTCCGCCGCTACGATCTCCACGGCTATCGCTACAAGCGTCAGAAGCGCACGACCATCATGGTGAGCGCGCCCGAAGCCTTCGTGCGAGACGTCCTCGAACCGCATTTCCGCAGCGCCGCAGAGGAGCTACACAAGCACTTGAACGACGTGGCCACTCACGTGATCCGCGAGGCAATAGCTGACGCCAGCGAAGAAGCGGAAGAACGCGAGGAGGCACCGCAGTTGCCGTTCGGGGGGTAGGACGAGCTGGGTCTCGCTGGGCAAGGCACGTGGAGCGAAAGATCCTGGCGGCGACGTCAGTATTTGAGAGCGCTCCTGGTTGCGCGCTTGGGGGAAGTGCTATCGAAGCGCCATGAACGGACACGCCTGGGCCGCTCTGGGACTCTGCGCCGCCTTGCTCGGAGCCTGCGGCGGCACACGGCCAGCTTCACCGCAGCCGCCTCCGGCGAAGCCGGTGGTCGTGGAAAGTCAGGCGGAGACGCAGCGCACGCAGACTGAGCCCAAGCGCAGCGCCGTTGCTCCAACCTGGACGTACTCCCGGTTGCTCCGCGCGTCGCTGCCGGTGACGCCGGAGGAGCTGGAGGACCTGCAGGCGGAATCCCTGTACAGCGCGAGCGTGGGCGGACGCCTGGTATGGCTCGATCTGCACGGAAGGAGCGCTCGCGCCCGGCTGGAGCAAGTGCGCGGGCCCATCTCGCTCCGGCTGCCCGACCTCTCCCCCGAACTCCTGAGACGAGTCGACGACGTCGCCACCCGTTTCCCCGTGGCAGTAACCTACGAGCCACCGGACCGAGCGCCGCACGCCGCTGGCTCGCGGAGCCGCGACGCCGAAGCCGCTGAGCAAGACGTGCAGGCGCTCGGCAGCTTGCGCCACGTGGAGCGCATGATCCTCGGGCTCGACATCGGTCCGGAGTTTCCCGATCTCCGCGGCTGCAAGGGGCTGAAGTCCTTCGAGCTGTTCGAAGCCAAAGCGCAGAACGAGCTGTACGAACGCCTGCCGGCGCAGCTCGAAGAGCTCCTGCTGGGCAGCATCGCGACCAACGGTTCGCCGCAGGCGCTGCTGCGCTTGACGAAGCTCAAGCGCCTCGAGCTCAGCAACTCCCGGGAGTTCACGGTTCGCGATCTCGCGCCGCTGACGCAGCTGGAAGATCTCGACTTCGGCGATCACCTGAGCGACGCGGACGTCGCCGACCTCCAGGCGTTTCCCAGCTTGCGCCGCTTCGTGACCGCCTCGCCGCTGACCAACGCCGCCATCGCGCACTTCGCGAAGCTGCCCAAGCTGCGCGCGCTGGGGCTGCTCGGCACCCGGATCGATGACGCCGGCATGAGCGAGCTCGCGCAGCTGACCGAGCTGCAAGAGCTGACGCCGCCGCTGGGCCTGAGCAACGATGGCATCGCGCGCCTCGCAGCGCTGAACAAGCTGAAGACCCTCGTGCTGACTCACTCGAAGATCACCGACGCCGGCATGCAAGAGCTCGCGCGCTTGAAGCACCTCGAGACCCTCGACCTCAGCTTCAACCGACTCACCGACGCCAGCGCCCCGAGCTTCGCCAGGCTCACGAACCTGCAGAGCCTCGACCTCAGCACGTCGAAGATCGGCGACGAGACCGCGCGCGCGATCGCGAAGCTCACTCGGCTTCGCCGCCTCGACCTCCAGGGCACCGGCATCACGAGCGCCGCAGTCCCCTTCCTGCTCGAGCTGAAGACGCTGCGCGTCCTCCACGTCAACAACACCAGCCTGAACAGCGAAGGGATCCTCGCCCTGCTCGCGCT
>JAGQIY010000249.1 GCA_020430865.1 Myxococcales bacterium | reverse complement strand
TGGAACATCGGCACCACCGGGAGCACGGCGTCCTGGCTCGAGAGCGCGAGCCCCTCGCCAGTCAGGACGATCAGCGAGTGCAGCACCGTCGAGCGGTGCTCGTACATTACGCCCTTGGGGTGACCGGTGGTGCCGGAGGTGTAGCAGAGGGACGACGCGGTGCGCTCGTCGAGCGCGGGCCACTGGTAGCCCTCGTCGCCCTGCTCGATCAGCTCTTCGTAGCAGATGGCGTTCTGGAGGGACGTATCGGGCATGTGCGCGCGATCCGTCATCACCACGTAGCCCTTCACGCAGCCGAGCTTGTCGGCGAGCTTCTCGAGCAGCGGCACGAAGGTCAGATCGACGAAGACGTAGGCGTCCTCCGCGTGGTTGACGATGTAGACGATCTGCTCGGGGAATAGCCGCGGGTTGATGGTGTGACACACAGCGCCCATCCCGGAGACGCCGTAGTAGATCTCCATGTGGCGGTGACCGTTCCAGGCGACCGTCGCGATGCGATCCCCGAGCTTCACGCCCAGCTTGCTCGTCAGGGCGCTCGCGAGCTTGCGACTCCGCACTTCACACTCGCGGTAACCGTAGCGGTGGATGGGGCCTTCCACCGTGCGCGACACGATCTCGGTGTTTCCGTGGTAGCGCGCCGCGTACTCGATGATCGAGGAGATGAGTAGCGGACGGTCCTGCATCAATCCCAGCATGTGTGTCTCCTGCGAGAGCGAGCGATTCGCTCTGACTGCGCCAGCGCGCGTGATCATTCGCCCCGGGGGTGGTCCCGGAGCGGCCCCTGACCCGCTGCTTTTCGGGCAACCGGTCCGCGCTGCATGGTAGACGGATCCCATGCAGCTCGACACCCAGAAGGCTCATCGTGCGTTCGGGGGGACGCAGGGGTACTACCGACATCAGAGCGCTGTCACCGGCACCCCGATGGACTTCGCCGTCTACACGCCGGATCCCTCGCGCCATTCCGGTCCCTGGCCGGTGGTGTGGTTCCTGTCGGGGTTGACCTGCACGCCGGACAACTTCGTGGTCAAGGCCGGCGCACAACGCATCGCGGCGGAGCTCGGGCTGTGCATCGTGGCTCCGGACACCAGCCCGCGGGGCGTCGATATCGAGGGCGACTCGCAACACTACTGGTTCGGAAAGTCGGCGAGCTACTACCTGGACGCCAGCGCCGAGCCCTGGAGCTCTCACTATCGCATGTTCAGCTATCTCAGCGAGGAGCTGCCGCAGATCGTCGAGGCAAATTTCTCTGTGGATTTGGAATGTCAGGCGATCAGCGGTCACTCGATGGGAGGTCACGGCGCGCTCCTGATGGCGCTCAAGCACCCTGGACGCTTCAAGCGTGTGTCCGCGCTCGCGCCCATCTCCTCGTTCACGCGCTGCCCCTGGGGGGAGACCGTGGTGGAGCGCTTCTTCGGTGGCGACTTGGCGCTCGCCGAGGCCTACGATCCGGTGCGGCTCCTGGAGCGCGGGGAGACTCTGCCACGAACGTTGATCGATCAGGGCAGCAGCGATCAGTTCCTGACCGAGCAGCTCCGCACTCCGCTGCTCTCGGCGGCGCTGGAAGCGCGAGGCGTGAAGCACAACCTGCGCATGCAGCCTGGCTACGACCACAGCTACTTCTTCGTCGCGACCTTCTGTGAAGAGCACCTGCGTTTTCTTGCGGAAGCGCTCGTCTGAACGGATTCGCCGATGGATCAGGGGCCTTCCAACTCCGCATCGAGCCCGAAGGGGCCTCAGTCCTTGCTGGACCAACCCGCGAAACCGGAGCGTCCCGAAGCGAACGCGCCCACGGCGAAGAAGCCCTCCAATCGCCTGCCCTGGATCCTGGGCATCGGTTCCATCGTCTTGCTGGTGGGCGGTTTCCTGAGCCTGTGGTTCTTCAGGAGCCCGCTCGACGTCACCGAGCAGGCGTGCGAGGACGGGACCCTCGAGCTGCTGGAGGCGAGTGAGCATCCTGTCGAGGTCAGCCTGTTCGCCAGCCCAGAGCCCGAGCTGCTGGCGCAAAGCGCGGATCGAGTGAGCCAGGAGCTGCAGCGCATCGCCGACGCCTCCGACGGGAAGCTCAAGTACACGCGCGTCGTGGTGAAGGACGCCGAGACTCGCGCGCAGGCGAGCGGCGAGGGCGTGCAGCAGGCTCTGCTGGGCCAGGCGTCGAGCGCGGGCACCTCGCTCAACGCCGCCTATCTCGGGGTCGTGCTGCGCGCCGCTGAGCAACGCGCGACCATCCCCGCCATCGATCCCGAGCGCCCTCAGGACTTTCCTTACTGGTTTGCCAATCGCTTGCGCGAGGTGATCGCCCGGGCCGAGGAGCAGCGCTTCGGGATCGGTCTGGTCGCGTCGCCAGGCGGGGTCTCCCTCGAGGAGCCCTCGCTGTCGGCCAGGAGCGAGGGCAGCATGCTGGCGCTGCTGGCGAGCGCGTTTCCCTACTATCGCTTCTCGCTGCTCACGCCGGATGAGCTCTCCCCCGACAAGCTCGAGTCGATCGACACGCTGGTCATCACACAGCCCGGGCGTGACTTCACCAAGGCAGAGCTGGCGCGCATCGACGACTTCATGATGCGGGGAGGCAAGAGCCTCGTGGTCCTGGCGAGCGCCGTGAACATTCCGCCTGGCGACGCCAGCATGAGCGTCACGCTGAGCCGCCACGGTCTGGAGCCGCTGCTGGAGGGCTATGGGGTCGAGCTGTCCTCGGATCTGGTGGTCGATGCCGCTCACGGCATGCGGCTCCAGGGCAGCCTGGTCGGGGGGGGAGAGATCCCACCGGTGCCGACGTTGATCGTGCTGGATAACATCCGCACGGAAGAAAAAGCAGCGTCGCTGCTCAGCTCTGCGCCCGTCTTCCAAGGCGTGAAGCAGGTGACGCTGCCCTTCGCGTCGACGCTGGTGCTCCACCCAGAGAAGCAGAAGAACACCACCTTCACCCCACTGCTGTTCACCAGTGAACAGGCGCGAGCGATCACCAAAGGCGGCGTCTCGACCTACCCCGGGAAGCCGCTGCCCGAAGCGTCTGGTGCTGGCGAGCGGCGCACGCTTGCCGTCGCCATCGACGGGGATCTGAAGAGCGCCTTCGGTGAGCGGAGCGCTCGCGCCCGGGTGCTGGTGATCTCCGCGTCCCAGCTGGTCACGAACCCCCTGGCTCGCGCCGGTAAGCCCGCGTCTCCCGAGGCTCGGAAGCAAGGCGGCGGGAGCGGCGATCCAACGCTCGCCAGTATCAGCCAGTACTACGACGGGTCCGCCGCGGGCAGCAGCTTGCTCCTGCGCAACATCCTGGACTGGTCGACGGAGCCCAAGTCCACCCGCAAGTGCTCGCTGCTCCTGCGTCGCAGGGAGTGACCCGCTCGCCTGGCTTTCGTGGGCTAGGCGCTGCGACGCAGCTGGAAGCGCGCGCGGTATTCGCGGGGCGTGGTGCCCAAACGCCGGGAGAAGGCCCGCCTGAGCGACTCGCTGCAGCCGAAGCCTGCGATGCTCGCGACTTCGTCCACTGAGTGCACCGAGTCTCCAAGCAGTCGCCGCGCCAGGTCGATGCGTACGCTCTCCACATAGGCTGCCGGGGTCACTCCGAGCTCGCGCTGGAACACTCGGGCGAAGTGCCTGGGGCTCATGCCGGCCCGGCGTGCCAGGGCCGGGACGGAGTGATCCGCGGCGGGTTCTGCCTGAATCCGCTGCTGCAGCTCCCTCAGACGCGGGCGCTCGCTGTACTGCGCGGCCAGCTGCGGACTGAACTGCGACTGTCCCCCGCTGCGTTGCACGTACATCACGAGTTGCCGTGCGGTATCGAGCGCGACCTCCCGGCCGAGGTCGGCTTCCACCAGAGCGAGTGCCAGGTCCATGCCAGCGGTAACGCCGGCTGACGTCCAGTAGCGACCGTCCTGGACGTAGATCTGATCGGCCTCGACCTGGATCTCTGGATGAAGCTCCGCCAGCTTCTCACACCACTGCCAGTGGGTCGTTGCGCGTCGACCGTCGAGTAGGCCGAGCTTGGCCAAGACGAAAGCCCCGGTGCAGACGGAGCCGACGCGCCTCGCCCGGCGCGCGAGCCCGCCCAGCTCCTCCAGCCACGGCGTTTCCTTGTGGATCTTGCGCGACCCGGCGCCGCCGCCGATGAGCAAGGTGTGGAAGGGCCCGGCGTCCGCGCTGATCGCGCCGTCGGCGACCAGCTGGAGGCCGCTGCTGCAGCGGATCGGGGCGCCGCCTGGGCTGAGCAGCGACACCCGATAGCCCACCCGTCTTCGCGCCAGCTCGGCGAGCTTCGAGGCGCTGGCAAAGACCTCCAGTGGCCCGACCAAGTCGAGGCTTTGAGCGTCGTCGTATCCGATCAGAGCCACGCTGCGTCGTTGCATCAGCTGAGGGTAGTGGCCACGGCGGTTGGCGCAATGACACCGTTCCCACATTTTCTGCCAGATCCTCGGTCGGGGCAGAGGGCTCGCGCGGCTCAGCCCTCGCTGGGGATGGCGTAGCGCTCGACGTAGCTCGCAAAGCGCTCTCGGGTGCGCTGCTCGCTCAGCCCGAAGTCCTTCAGGCTGTAGCGGTGGACGCCGTGTTTGTGCTGCCGATTGTGGTTGCGCGCTCGCTCGAGTTGCTGGCGGTCGGAGTCAGACCAGGCCAGATCCGCGAACGCGGAGATGCGTTCGAGGGTTCCATCGGGGTCCTTCATCAGGTCTTGGTAGTGGACGTCGAGGAACTGGCAAGCCCTGGGATCGCCAGCGCTGCTGAGCGCCTCGCGCACTTCGCGCCCTCGAGTCACCATGCGCAGGGTCTTGCGTTCCCAGTCGCGACCTACCTCGTCAGCATCGACCTGGTCACTGAAGACCGCGCGTCCGTACCAGATCATGCTGCAGAAGGAAGCGAGCGTCCGCGTTGGATCCCGGTGGGTCTGGATGATTTTTGCATCTGGAAAAACGTTGAGGAGGGCATCGAGCCATTCGAGGTGATGCGGCGTCTTCAACACCCAGCGCTCCCTCGGGCGCTGCCACTGCAGGGCCTTCAGCAGGCGCTCGAGGTAGCGGTACGCCGGGAGCTGGTCCGCGCCTTCGAGCCAGCGGGAAAAGCTCGGGACGCGCAAGGTCGCTTCGGCCACGGTGCTGCGGAACGAGTAGTCGAGCAGCAGGACCTCTTCCTCTGGGGCCTCCGCCTCCACCGGGTGGATCGCGAAGAACGTGGGAGAGAGGTAGCGCAGGGCGCGCTCCGCCAGCCGCGCCTGCCTGAGTCGCCGATCGGGTCCCGGTCGTGGCACGGGGCTCAGTGCTTCCCAGGCCGCGAGCCAGCGTAGCTTCGGGTGCGAGGCCAGCAAGCGATGCAGGAAGGTCGTGCCCGTGCGCTGCAGACCGGCGATCACGATCGGCGCCCGGATCTGCTCCTCTTCGATCTCCGGGTGTGCGGCATACAGGGCCTCGAGGCGCAGACGATTCTCGAGCACGCCCCGCAGTCGCGTTCGGGTGATCAGCGCGCCGGTTGGCGTCAGGTTCGATTCCGTACGGATGCTTTGGAGCAGGTGCTCGAGCGGAGGGAGGAAGCTCCCTTCGCCGAAATCGTCGAGTCTCGTGCGCCGCCTCGCCGAGTCCAGCCCTCGGCGCAACCATCGTGCACGCCATGTGGCAGGACGCGTTCACCGCGAGTGTGTTGTCGACCGACGCGACCGGT
>JAGQIY010000248.1 GCA_020430865.1 Myxococcales bacterium | reverse complement strand
GCCGGACGATGGTGCGGTCAGCCATGGCGAGCGACTCCCGCCTTGCAACCACCCGGCACCGAGGTACGCTCCAGCCTCGTGGGGCACCGATGCTGAACAATCGAAATCTGCTGGGACTCTTGACCCTGGCCACCGCCGGGCTCACCGCCTGTGAGCCGCTCTTCGTCGACTTCGACGGCTACCGGGAGTACTCGCCGGACTCCGGTGCCGGCTCGGGCAATGGGGGCAATGCTGGCTCGGGCAATGGGGGCAATGCTGGCTCGGGCAACGGAGGCTCGACGAACGGGGGCTCCGCTGCGGGGGGCTCCGGCAACTCCGGCGGTGATGGAGGCTCGGCGGCGGGGGGCTCCGGCAATGCGGGGAGTGGGAACGCCGCAGGGGACGGTGGCTCCGGAAATGCCGCAGGGAATGGTGGTTCCGCGGGGAGTGGTGGAGATGGCTGTGCGCCGGAGGATCCGGAGCCGGTCTGTGGACCTAACATGAACTGCGAGTTCAAGAGCCTGATCCCGCCGTACGACTACTCGACGGAGTGCATCCCGGCCGGAACCGGGATTGGGGCCATCACCTGCAGCAACAGCGACTCCACTCAATGTGCCCCGCCGCGCGTTTGCTTCAACGGTAGCGACTGCCTTCGCTGGTGCCGCCTGGGAACGCAGGACTGCACGCAGTGTGGCGCTTCGTGTGAGCAAAGCGTGAATCCGGTGCCCACAATCGGGAACGTACGATACGGGCTCTGCTCGTCCCACACTTGCTAGCCTGCGCATCACAGCACCCACGCGAAGATCTCAACCGGCGAGGGACTAACGAATGCGGTCTGTGCGGCGCGAACAACTGGAGCAGCGCTGGGTAGACCCGCGACCACGAGCGTATCGTCGCCGACATCCGGGGCGGTGAGCAGAGAGTTCTGCGGCACTACCGCGGCCGAAGCGTCCACCAGCACCCTCACCAGGCCGGATCTCGCGAGGGGTACTACCAGCGGGCTCCCCGCATCTGACAGCGGGTATGATGGCCCCGCGCTCACTCCAATGAGTGCGTTCGTATTGTAGGACGCCCCAAGCGGCACCTTCTTGACGCGAACGCCCTCACCGGAGTTGGTGGGAATCATGATTAACGGCTCGCCGGCATTGTTCACGGGTCCATTACTGCCATCGAACTCGATCGGCACGGCACTCACCCCCGCCAACCCACTCTGAATGGATTTGGTGAGCGAGTCAGCGCCACCTGCAAACTCGAACACCCGCGGGTTGTTCCAGGAAACCTGCCCAGCGTTGGCGCCCGACTGGTACGCACTCACGTGCGTCGCCTGCACCTTCTCACCCACCAAATCCTTGAAATACGCCGGTCCAAGCACCGCCATCCCAGCACCTGGCTGCACGATCACGGGCTTCGGGCCAAATACCGCAGCCACCGGCACCGCTACTCCAGCTGCTTTTCCAGAGGGATTCAGCGGTGTGACTGGCAGATTGAGCTCGTTTAGCAAGATGCTCGGCGTGCCTGCCGTGTTGCGTATCGCAGTAAACCGCGGGGAAACTCCATCGCGATAGAAGTCGGTTGCGTAGAACGTCGTCGTGTCCGCGAAGACGAGGTGCCCCAGCGTCACGCAGGAGTCCTCGGGGGTCGCGTAAGGTGGATCCAGGTCGCCCCACGCTGGCACGCTGTTGGGGTCCTGGTAGCTATTCAAGACGTCGAACAACGCTGCATCAAGGCTCTGCTCTCGAAACAGCACCTCGTAGCCTTCTTCGACTCCAAGCGCCGCGAACGGTGAGCACGGCCCGGAGTCCACGTTCTCTTTCTGTGCCAAACACACTCGCATGATCTTGTTCGCCGCCGGCGCGACGCCTGAGCCCGTCACGATATCCGCAAGGGAAAAGCTCAGAGTGTCTGGGACCACGATGAGGCGACCCTGGCCATCGATGGCCAACCCCGGCGCGATGGTCAGCGTGCTGCTCGGCGAGCTGGTCTCCGTCGGGCTCAGCTCAAAGCCCCCCGCGACTCCACTGCTCAGCGGTGCCAGGAGCACTCTCCGCAACATCGTGCGGAGGAACTCGAGCGCCTGGGTCAAGCGCTCAGCGGTCAGCCGCTGACCATCCTGAAATACTGGGCGAATCGGGACAACGCTCATCTCACATCTCCTCGGGGGGGCACAGTTCGTTTGCCTGACGAATCGTCTGCATCATCTGAAGAGCGGCGTTCGTCGGCGTTTG
>JAGQIY010000247.1 GCA_020430865.1 Myxococcales bacterium | reverse complement strand
CGCTGCCGTTCGACCTGGCACCGCTGGGATGGCCCGGCTGCGAGCAGCTGGTGTCCAACGAGATCCTCTATTGGACCATCACCACGACCGGCCAGGCGGACCAGGCGTTCGCGATCCCAGCTGCGGCCCCGGTCGGGTTCGAGTTCTTCGTCCAGGCGCTGGTCTTGCACACGCCCGCTGGCGCGTCGGTCTCGAACGGGATCGCGGCGCGAGTGGGCTACTGACGGCGCATTCCCTGCAGCATGGGGGCCATCCATCCGCCCCCTGTACCAGGGAGCTTGCCAGCTGGTGCCTGCGCGATCCGTAGACTCCGGCCGGTCCGGCGCCCTGCCGGGAGCCACCATTTGCCCCCTGAGTCACTGAACTCCTGGGGGGGACCCGTGCCTCGGCAGGTAGCCGTGCTCTGACGACCAGTGGGCAGTCGGCGCAGCTAGCGCCAGTACAGGGAACGTCGCGGAGCGCGGCAGTCGGTCTTTCCAACTCAGGAGGACTCATGAACGACGACTTCCAGCTCTTCGTCGGCGTCGACTGGGCCAGCGAAGAACACGAGGTCTGTGCTCTCGATCCAAGCGGACGGAAGGTTGGCGCACGCCCCTTCAAGCACAGCGGTGACGGCCTGGCCGAGCTCTGCTCCTGGCTCGGGTCGATGGGTGAACCACCCACGATTGCGATCGCCATCGAGGTGCCTCACGGCGCTGTGGTCGAGACACTGCTCGATCGCGGCTTCGTGGTCTTCTCGATCAACCCGAAGCAGCTCGATCGCTTCCGGGATCGATTCACGATGGCCGGAGCCAAGGACGACCGGCGAGACGCGCTCGTGCTCGCCGACTCGCTACGCACGGACACCCATCTCTTTCGTCGGCTGGCGCAGCAACCAGCACAGCTCATCGAACTGCGCGAGTGGAGCCGCATCCACGACGAGCTGCAGTCGGAGCGCGGCGGGATCGTCAACCAGATGCGAGCGCAGCTGGGCCGCTACTTCCCCGCCTTCCTCGATGTGGCCCCAGACCCAGGCGAAGACTGGGCAATCGCCCTTTTCGTGGCCGTCCCGGATCACGGCGCCGCCACCAAGGCTCGCCCCGCAAGGATCACCAAGCTGCTCAAGGACCATCGCATCCGTCGCACGACTCCCGAGCAGCTGCTGACCACGCTGCGCAGCACGCCGGTGCATTCTGCTCCGGGCACAGCGACTGCCGCCGCAGCCCACCTGAAGCTCCTGGGCGAGCGTGCCCACCTGCTCAACCGCCAGCTCAGAGACGTCCGCCGACAGCTCGAGTCCGCCATCGGCCAACTCGCCGAAGCAGCCGCCCCGGGGAACGAAGTCGAGCAGCGCGACACCGCGATCATCCAAACCATGCCAGGGATCGGCGTGATCGTGGCGGCGGCGCTGCTCGGCGAAGCAGGGGAACTACTTCGAACCCGAGACTACCCGGCGCTGCGCGCGCTGACAGGTGTTGCTCCGGTCACCAAGCGCAGCGGCAAGAAGCACACGGTGATCCGGCGAACCGCCTGCCACCCGAGGCTGCGCAACGCCGTCTACCACTGGGCTCGCGTCGCGGCCATGAAGGACCCCGTGGCGAAGCGGCGCTACGCCGCCCTCCGTGCTCGAGGCAAGCCACACGGCCAGGCGCTGAGGTCGGTCGCCGATCGGCTGCTCGCCGTGCTCTGTGCCATGCTCCGCAGCCAGACCGACTACCACGCCACCGAACTCACGGCCGCATGAGCCTCACGCACGGGCACTTGCCGTGCGCGAACACCCCCTTGCAAACTGGTGGGCAGTCTCCCCCCCCCACACACATTCTTGCCATGCACGCCCCATCCCCAGAATCCTCCGACAGCTCCTCTGTCAAGTATTTTGTCGGCCCACATCTTCCATGTATCGGAT
This sequence comes from Myxococcales bacterium, assembly GCA_020430865.1. The sequence goes on along the minus strand of JAGQIY010000247.1, from coordinate 2,566 downwards.
ACCCCACACTCGCCCTCACCTATGAAGAGGCAACGAAGCCGACCATCTACTCTGAGGCGTTCGTCTTTATTGATGGTCTCACGACAGACACATTCCTTCTACAGCGCTGGAAAGGCACTCACCGCGATATTCGGCACCTGGGTGATCCTCAAGTCGTAATGGAGCATGCAGCCATGCAATGGGCACGAGCAGCGACTGACGACGTTCTCTTCCGTGCCCAGAATGGACCCGGCATCCTCATGCCCGACTGGACGTGGAAGCCAACAGAGGGCATGCCAATTCTAGGCTTTTGGCTTCGGAACAAGTTCACCAACGAAATCTCAGGCCCGTGCCGCCAAACCAAGTGCAGCGCGTTCCAGTCGCACATCAAGACATGCTCCCCAAGCCTCAAGGGCGTCTTCGGACAAGGCCCCGTAGACTAACCGAGGCAGCTGTCGCCGACTCAATAGACTGAGCGCCGCACGTCAAAGAGACCAAGTCGCTCTAGCGATCTTTAGCACCAACGGAACTCGCCATCGATCTGCCGGAAACCGGCAGGCGCGTTGAAGCCCAGAGTCATCGAACGGTGGTTTGAGCAAAACGTCTCGACGAAGGTCTTAAGGAGCGCCGATCCACGAAGCACCTCCGGATCAGAAGACAGGTGGTCGACCACCTGACGCGAGACGAGAATGATCAGCTTCGCTCTCGCCCGCGAGGCCATTACGTTGAACCTGTTGAGGCTGAGCAGAAACTCGTCCTCGTCGCTGATCGCGTCGGGGTCGCCAAGTGCGAACGTCGCGATCATCACGTCGCGTTGCTGCCCTTGGAATCGCTCGACAGTATCTACCGACTCGCGGATCCTGCTAGGTGGCACGGCCAGGCCAAACGTTCGCTGGAGGCTACTGACGACGAGTGCCTGCTGCGCTCGGTGAGGCGTCACGACGCCGACGCCGAACTTCCAGAAGTCCTCGGACGAGTACCGAGACGCTGAGCGCGCCTTAACCGTGCCCAGGCGATCGAGCTCATTCGCGAGCTGTGAAGACATGCAACCCGAAAGCAACCACAGGAGCGAGGCAACGGCGTCGGCCTCGAAGGGGTTCCACTGGCTGCTGCGGCCTTCGTCGTAGACGAACACGGAGCAAGGCTGCATCGGGTCCAAGAAGGTCGCCCACTCTGGGGTCCAGTACAGGTGTGCGGGCCAGTTCGCGGGTGGCGTCGGCGCCGCAGGCGGTAGTGCTAGGAGGTCGAGCGCAAGCGCGCTTGAGTGCGCGACCAGCCCAGGGGGATACCCCGCTGCCTGCCCGAGGCTGACGATTGTGTTGTTCGACCGGTAGTTCGTGTTGAGGATCGCCGGAGCGATCTGGTGGCGCTCCTGCAGGTACGTGAACACCGGCCCGACGTAGGGCTCAAGCCCAAGGGGCGCCTGTGCCCGATGGATCGGGGGAAGCTGCTTAGGATCACCGGCGACGACCACACTGCCGTTGTCCGCGAGCCCGGCGATCGCGAGCGTCGACGTGCCAACGTCGAGCTGAGATGCCTCATCTAGAACTATGAGGTCGAACAGCGGTGTGACGGGGCTTCCCGCGCAATCGAGGAGCCGATAGACTTGGTGAACGGTTCCGCCGATAAGCATGAGCCCTTGGTTTCCCTGGAGAAGCGTCGTCAGCTGCTTGTGCTGCGGCGTCCCAGTAACGACGTCGATCGACGGTGGAACGTGTGGCGAAGGAGAGCGTGAAGCAGAGCGGAGGCGCGCAATCCTCACCTGCGGTAGAGCCAAAGAGCCCTGGCTCAGGTAGCCCGCGACGCGGAGGAGAACGTTGTCAATGGCCTCGTACGTCGGACCAGAAATCAGGATGCGTGCGGGGACACCGCGAGCCGCAGCTTCATGGAGGGCTCCAAGTAGAACCGCTCGAAGGGTACTGCTCTTGCCAGTGCCGGGCGGGCCCCAGACAAGCTGCAGCCGCCGCGAGAGGGAGTCTGTCCACGCCTGCCACTGGCTCGCGTTAAGGTCGACGCCGGCCTGGATGAGTCGTTGCTGGATCGCCGGCAGCACGCGGCCAGTCCGCGTCACAGCAAGGCGCTGCCCGTCCCACAGAACATCTGCGGCCGGGGAAGGGCTGCCCGCGCGCGGCTTCATTTTGCCGCCCAGAGCTTGTGCCACCGCGGGGAGAGCGGTCGCTATCGTCGGGCTGCCGATCGCGTTGAGGGTCGCCTGCATGCGCTCGAGGAGGAAGTCCTGATGCACGGGGTCGAGCATCACGTCCCGTGCGAATGATAGCAGTCCCGCGTTCTCGGCGGCGCTGAGCGTCGCGAGCCAGTAGTCGTTGATGTCCACGACGATGATGCCGTTGTCGCGATCCACGGCCGCTACATGGACGCTGGCCACCCTCTCCATGCGTGAGTAGGCTGTCGACTTCCCCGGCATCGGGAGCGTTGCGCCGCTCGTCACATGCGCCAAGGTCCTGTCGAGGAAGCCTGGGGCGTTGACCGGAGCGAGCGCGAAGTTGATGTCTCCGTCCCTTGCGCGGACCTCACGGGAGCCAGGCGCCAATTCGTACACCCACCGGCCGGGGGCGGCGGTGAGGTT
>JAGQIY010000246.1 GCA_020430865.1 Myxococcales bacterium | reverse complement strand
GCTGGCGGAGCCATACACCGCATAGGCGTACTCGAACTGACAGTGGATCGTCTCGTAGACGCCGATCTCTCCCAGCTGGTCGCAGAGCGAGACGTCGTGAGTCGCGCGGGCGTAGGCGCCGATGCAGCGGCGTCGCACCTCGTTGTCCTCGATGGACTCGCAGTAGTCCAGGGAATGCTCGGAGGCGCAGGCGCTCCCGAAACCGCTCCAGTCGAAGTCGGCGCGCACCGCGCGTTGTGCCTCGAGGTCGTAGCAGAGCCAGTCTCTGGACTCCGTGTCCGCGATGAGTTGCCACGCGGATAGCGAGCAGCTGGTGCGCGCGGCCTCGTCCGCTTCGCGGCTGCAAGAGCCATCGACGCGAGCGTTCCAGACGTCGACGTAACACTGGCGCACGGCGTCTCCGCTCAGGGCGCCGCAGTGAGTCTGCCAGTCCCCGCTCGTCAACGCGCGGATCGTGGCACAATCAGGGTCGCTCGGATCGCAGCCCGCGGCGACCTGGCTGACCTCGGGGGCGCTCGGGAAGCGATCCACCAGCGCCAGCGTGCAGGCGGCGGCCTCGTCCTCGTCCTCGATGGCCTCGCAGGCAGCGTACTGGAACTGAAACGCGACGTCGCTCGCCTGAGTCGCTGCCTCGCTCGCCGGAGCCGGCGTCCTGTGCTGCGCGCTCACCGACTGTGTTTCCGTGAGGTTCAAGTCCCAGGAGACGAGGGGGTCCGCCTCGAGCACCGTGGGAGCCAGCGAGAACTGCAGGTCGCTGGCGTCGGCGGCGAAGCGCTTGGGGATGCGTTCCTCGAACGTCAGCGTCTCCGGGGCCAGCGCACCCAGCTCGAAGCTCCACTCCAGGGACTTGTCGAAGTCGCCGCCGGTCGTCTCCTGGTAGCTGACGGCGCGAGTGACTCGCTGACCTCCGGCGAAGATCTGCTTCGGGAAGGCGATCGAGTAGCGATCGGCGCTGCCGTCTTGGTTCGTGTCCTCGGCGACGGCGTCGACCAGCGTGAACTCCCGCGCCGCGGGCAGAAAGCGCAGCTTGTCGCTGGTCTTGGGCTCCTGCTTCGCTTCGTCGGTCCCGCTGCTGCAAGCAGCGCTACCCGAGAGAGCAGCCAGTCCCAAGCCAAGAGCACCCAGAGAACGCGCGAAACGACGGGCCATGTCGATCTCGCTTCAGCATGGGGCGTGCCATCCCTGGGCAAGCCCCGCCGAGGCGAATTTCCGCACCAGAACCAGGGCGTCGCTCGGAGCGCGGCGATCGGAATGCGCAAACATCGCTCGCCGCCGTCAGAACTGCGTGGGCATTCGCCTGATCTGGTGAGCGTTCTGGGACTGGATCTGGGGGTGAGGCGCGTTGGAGTGCATCGGAGTGAGGTGCACGGAGCTGGAGAGGATGCAGTCGAAGGTCGCAGCCTGGATCGTGCTGGTGCTCGTGGTCACGGCCTGCTCCAAGGACGGGCCCGAGTCGCCGCTAGCTGAGCCGTCGGCTGCGCCGCAGCCATCGGCGGCGCCCAAGCCTTCCGTGGGAACGGCGGTTTCACGGAGCAGCTCGGTCTCGAAGGAGCGGTCCTCACCCCCGAACGGGGAGCATGACTATCAGCTGTTTCGTGGAGCGTCGGGTCGCGTCCATCGCCTGGAGCACGCTGCGCTGATCTGTGAGGAACCATGCCGGTTCCCCGAGGAAGGAAGACAGCGGGTGTGGCTGGTGCGCGATGGTCATGCGGAGCCGGCGGATCAGCTGTGGCCGCGGGCGATCTGGGGGCAATACGCCGACGCGATGCGGAAGGCGAAGCTTCACACTCGGGTGACGTTTCACGGCGACTATCCCGGAGACTTCTACGCCTGGGGAGCGGTGGAGTCGCGCAGCGGTGAAGGGAACCTGCCGCTGGTGAAGTGGGCGTCCGGCGCCTGGCAGCGGAGCGCTCGGGAGCACCCGCAGCCGCGTCCTAAATTGCCGCCGCG
>JAGQIY010000245.1 GCA_020430865.1 Myxococcales bacterium | reverse complement strand
GGTCAACTGGCGCATCCGGCCCAGCGCGACGCCGGCGCTGTCGTGCTCACGCTCCATGACACCGATGGGGTTGCCCACCGAGCCGCAATGGGCGGTGCCGGCCCGGCGGGTGGCTTCCATCTCCTGGATCAGGGGGAACAGCACCTGCTCCTCCTTCGCGAGATGCGCCTCGAGCTCGGCACGCAGGGCGCCGTAGACCTGGGCCAGGTCAGCAAGCTCGGGGTGGTTCTCCCCGTGGGCGTTCCTGACCTTGGCCAGGAGATCCGCGACCCGCGGGAGTTCGCGCTTCATGAAGGCGTGATGGGTCTGCACGATGTGCGTGGTGAGCTTCGTCAGGCTGGCCGCACGCCAATCGGTCGTCTCCGGACCGCTGCCGGCGGCGTCCCGGTCGGACTCGACGAGGGCGGCCACCACCTCATCAGCTGTGCAGCCTGCTGTTCGGCACGCCTCCGCCAGGGGCGTCTTGCCTCCGCAGCAGTAGTCGATGCCGTAGGTCTCGAAGACCCTGGTCCGGTGGATCGCTTCCGCAGCGAGATCGCCCACGGTGCGTTCGATCGAGATCTCCATGCCTTGCCCTCCTGTCGGGTTGCCGCCTTCGGCATACGGGAATTAAACCTGGACATACGTGTACAGAATAAAGTAGCTACATAAACCTGGACGTCAAGGTATAAATAAACTACATTGGACGGCAAGAGGTGAAGAGTCATGATGATCTCCCAGACGACGGAATACGCCCTGCGAGCAGTGGTTTGGCTTGCTCGCCAGCCCGATGAGTTGCAAGGGACAAAGAAGATTTCGGAGGCCATCCAGGTGCCGAGCGGCTACCTGTCCAAGGTACTCCAGAAACTCACCCGCGCCGGTCTGGTGATTTCGAGTCCAGGACGAGGCGGGGGATTTCGTCTGGCACGGAAACCCGAGGACATCCGTGTCCTCGAGGTGGTCAACGCGGTGGACCCTCTGCAGAGAATCCAATCGTGTCCCTTGGGCCTGGCAAGTCACGGATCGAACCTGTGCGCGCTGCACCGGAAGCTGGATGACGATCTGGCCCGCACCGAGATGGCGTTCGCGTCCACGACCATCTCGGACCTGCTCGATGACCGGAGCGGTACGCAACCGCTCTGCGAATCTTGAGACGTGGCTGTTGGCCACGGCCGGCGGCATGGCATGAAGAGAAAGGGAGCGTGAACCATGAAAAGGAAACTGTGGATCAGGTCAGTGCGGCGGATAGGTTTCTTGCTGACGGGAATCCTGGTGACATTCGCCGGCGGTGCCTTCGCGCACTGCGACTCGATGACCGGCCCTGTCGTCCCCGATGCCAGGGCGGCGCTCGAATCGGGCGACATTTCTCCAGTGCTCAAGTGGATCATGCCGGAATATGAGGCGGAAGTTACGGCCGCGTTCGAGCGGGCGGTCGAGGTCCGCGCCCTCGGTGGGGACGCCAGGGAACTTGCTGACCAGTACTTTCTGGAGACACTCATTCGACTCCACCGCGAGGGGGAAGGCGCACCCTTCACGGGTCTCAAGGATGATCCCGCCGCTCCGATCGTCGCAATGGCCGATCAAGCGCTGGCTGACGGCTCAGTCGATGGGATGATCGAGAAGATCAACCGGCATTTGGCCAGTGCCGTCGCGGAGAAGTTCCAGAAGGCGCTCGAGGCCAGCAGGAACAAGGACCGGAACGTCGAAGCGGGACGTGAGTTCGTGGCTGCCTATGTGACCTACGTTCACTACGTCGAGGGCGTGCACGACGCGATCATCGCAGCTGGTTCCCACCATGCTGAAAACAAATCGGATTCCGGGCACGCGCACTGATCACTCGGTGGCTCCCGTTACGAAGCCCCGTCTGCGACGCATCGACTTATCTCCGGGTAGCTCAACACCGGAGGTGTGACCGCTACTCGGAAGCGGATCCTGCTATTGCGTCTGGGGCGATTCGATTCGTCGGGGGCGATCGTGGTCGCCCCCGACAGCGGCTCGCCAGGGATCGATCAGTGTCCGC
>JAGQIY010000244.1 GCA_020430865.1 Myxococcales bacterium | reverse complement strand
TGCAAGCTTGGTACGCGCTGCCTCGACGCCGAACATCCATCGGATTCCCTCACCGGCTGCGTTTCTGCGGGCTTCCCATGCAGCGACTTGGTGCCGGAGCGACTCATCGTCCGGGATGCGTTGGTCGGTGACCGATCAGCAAAGCCGGGAAGACATGGCTCGCCGATGTGCCACGATGGTCCCGGGGGCGTGCGACCCTGGCTTCAGTTGCGGGTGCCCGCTCGCTTGAAGGCGGCGGGCGTGAGTTCGGCGGCGCTGAGTTTGAAGCCTGCTTTGTGGGTTCCGAGTCGCTCGAAGGCCCATGCCATGTAGCGCTCGGGGTTGACGCCGATTGCGCGGCATGTGGCGACGATTCCGAGGAGGACGGCGGCGCGGTGGGCGCCCTCGGAGCTGCCGGCGAACAAGGAGTTGAGCCTGAGTTTGGCGACGTTCTGGAATTCGCGCTCGGTGGCGGAGTTGTCCGGAGGGAGCTCGGGGTCAGAAACGAAGCGGAAGAGCGCGTCCCAGTGGTTGCGGTAGTATCGGATGACGCCGGCGAGGGCGTCGCTGGGTAGGAGCGTCGGCTCCACGGCGTCCATCCACCTGCGAAGCGCATCGCGCAGGGGCCCGATGTGGTGTTGCCGCCAGGCGAGCAGCGCGTCGCCCGTGAGGTTCTGTTCGCGCGCCCTGGCCTCGGCCTCAAAGATGGCGGCGAGGTATGCGCCGCCCTCCTTGGCGAGGAGCGGCTGAATCGCCTCGGCATCGCGGAACTTGCGCCGCCCGTGGGCGTTGCAGCCGGCCTCGACGATGTCGCCGCTCTCGAAGCTGTCGTTGTAGCGATGCTCGGCGTCGACGAGGAGGGTTCCCCTGAAGGACTTGAGCTTCTGGGCCTGGGTCTCGGCGCCCTTCTCCGGCTCGTACTGGACGACGATGAGGTCGTCGCGCCGGTAGCATTCGAGATACCCCTGGTGAGAGCCGGCGAGCTTCGGAATCAGGACCTTCAGGCCGGTCGCGTCGCTCTGCATCCACGTCCCGGCAAGGAGTTCGCGCCAGTGCTGACCGTCGATGGGCGCCAGGAGGTCGGCGGCACGCTCGATGAACCCGACGAGGACACTCATCGCCAGGGTCACGCCGCGCGTCGCGAGGTCCCGCCGGATGCGGTCGAGCGGCACCAGCAGCGAGAACTTCATCGTCACGAACCAGGCCAGCCACTCGCCGGTCACCTTCGAGCGCTCGTAGGGCGCCGGCAGCGACCTCCCCGTCGTGCGGCCACCGCAGCCGCGGCAACGGCAGGTCTTGCGCCGGACGACCCGGCGCCGCTGATGCTCTTGGACGACGTGCAGCTTGACCTCGACGATCTCGTCGACCAGGTCGAGCACCGTGCCGCCGCAATGCTCGCACGCCGCTGGGCGCATGGTGTGCTCCTCCGCCAGGAGATGCTCCGGCACGGGCCGACGGCCCGTGGGACGCTGCTTCTGCTTGCCCTGCTTGGCCTTCGCCGGCAGCGCTGGGGCCATCGGGCGCGACTCGAACGTCTCTCGGGTACCGGCATCCACCTCGACCGGCGGCGGCGAGGGAGCGGCCGGCTTCGCCTTGCGGGCGCTCACCTTCCGTTGAGCGATAGCCAGCAGCTCCGCCACGCGCTCGTTGAGTTGAGCGCTCAGCTCGACCAGCTTGGCGATTTCGCGACGAAGCTCCGCGTTCTCCGTTCGCAATGCCCGAAGCTCGGTGCTCTCCGCCCGGAGCCGTTCCATCTCGAGTTGTTCGGCCAGCGTCACGAACGGAAGGGGATCACGTCGGATCCGTGCTGTCGATCCCCAATCGGCTGGCTTGGCCTGCTATGTTGTGGGGCGGCGATACCAGCGCTTGCGTGCCGCGGTGAAATCGATGCCCGCCAGGAGGGACGCGAGGGTGGCGGCGTCGATGTGGACTTGCTGGGCGCCTTCCGGGATGTCGGGGAGCTGGAAAGTGCCGCGCTCGAGGCGCTTGCTCAGCACGCACCAGCCGGAGTGGTCGAACCACAAAACCTTCGCAAGATGGCGCCGCCGGTTGAGGAAGACGTGCAGGTGCCCCGCGACGGGGTCGCTACCGAGCCGCCGCACCGCACCCGCCAAGGCATCGAAGGACCCGCGCATGTCGACCGGGTCTGCGGCGACGAAGACGCGCACCGACGGCGGCAGGCTCAGCACGTCGCGACGACGCGAAGCAGGCGCCTCAGCGTGGCGTCGTCGAAGTGCTCGTCGACCTCGATGGCAGCGTCCCCGAACCGGACAACGTAGCGGGGAGACGAGCTCGGCGCTTCGACGACGAGCTCCACAAGCCGGAGCGACGACGCCTGCTCGCGCCGACGGCGGCCACCAAGATTCAGCCACCACGCGTGCAACGACCGCGGGTCAATGCCTCGTGCGCGAGCCCACGATGCCCGTGTCCGTCCATCGACGTCGCCCAACTCTGCCAAACAAGACTGCGCCTCGGCCGCGTCTCGAACCTTTCGTCCAGCCATGGATTCACCTCCGGCTGGATCCTCGCCGATGTCCCGCTACCGCGCATCCCGGCTTCGCTGATGGGTCACGTCGCGCGCTGTCGACCGGAACATCGACCGTCTTCCGCACCAAGCGCCGCTTCGTCGAGGGCGGGGTGGAGCATGCTCTCAGCGAGGCCCCACGACCAGGTGGGCG
>JAGQIY010000243.1 GCA_020430865.1 Myxococcales bacterium | reverse complement strand
GCGCGGCAACGTCAGCTACACGGAGAGGATCGGGTCTCCGCCAGCCTGAACGCCGCGAGGGAGCGCCTGCGGCCCGTCGTGACGACCGCACTGGTCGCCGCCCTTGGCTTCGTACCCATGGCGCTGGCAACCGGAACCGGCTCTGAAGTCCAGCGCCCCTTGGCGACGGTGGTGATCGGTGGTCTCGTCACGGCGACGCTCGCGACGCTGCTGGCGTTGCCCGCGCTGTTCGCCCGTTTCGGCGGCGACGTCGACCCGCGCGACGAAGCGTCAGGCCGCGCCTGAGGCCTGCTCGCTCTCGGGTGCCTCGGCGCCGCTGAGAACCTCACGGATCTTCGCTCGCAGCGCGCGCGGAGTGAGGGGCTTTTGCAGATAAGCGGCGCTCGACTCGAGCAGTCGATGCACGGTGACGCCATCGTCGGTGTAGCCGGACATGAAGAGCACCAACAGATCCGGGCGCTGCTCCGTCAGCCTCTCCGCGAGCTCTCTCCCCCCCACCCGCGGCAACACCAAGTCGGTCAGCAACAGGTGGATGCGCCCCTTGTGATGTTCAGCAAGAAAGAACGCCTCACCGGCGCTCGAGGCCACGAGCACCTGATAGCCTGCCCGCTGGAGGACGACGTGCGCCACGTGGCGCACCTGCTGATCGTCCTCGACCAGCAGGATCGTCTCGTTGCCCCGACTCGACTCGGGCGCCTTGACCAGCGGGCGTCGCTCCGCCACGGACTGAACCTCGGGGAAGTAGATCTTGAATGTCGTCCCCACGCCCGGCTCGCTGTAGAGCCAGATGTGGCCCTCGTTCTGCTTCACGATGCCGAACACCGTGGAGAGCCCCAACCCCGTTCCCTTGCCCTGCGCCTTCGTGGTGAAGAACGGCTCGAAGACGTGCTGCTGCGTCTCACGGTCCATGCCGTGGCCCGTGTCGCTCACCGCGAGCATCACGTACGCTCCGGCCTTCGCGCCGAGGTGCAGGCGCGCATACTCGTCGTCCAGGAAGACGTTCCGGGTCTCGATCGTGAGCTGGCCGCCTTCGGGCATGGCGTCCCGGGCGTTCACCGCGAGGTTCATCAGCACCTGATCGAGGGTGCCCGGGTCCGCTACGATCTTGCCCACGGCTGCTTCGTGGAGACAGGTCAGCTCGATGTCCGCGCCGAGCAGACGCCCGAGCATGCGCTCTGAACCCTCGAGCACCTGATTCAGATCGAGCACCTTCGGCTCGAGCACGCGACGGCGACTGAAGGTCAGGAGCTGGCGAGTCAGCTCCGTGGCGCGCTGTCCAGCACGCCGGATCTCATCCACGTCCGCGCGCAGCGGATCCTCCGCTGGGAGATCCATGTACAGGAGCTCCGCGCAGGTCAGCACCACGGAAAGCAGGTTGTTGAAATCGTGCGCGACACCACCCGCCAGGCGCCCGATGGCTTCCATCTTCTGCGCCTGGCGCAGCTGCTCTTCCATCTCCGCTAGCTCGCGCTCCCGCTTCTTGCGTTCCGTGATGTCCAGGGAGAGGATGCAGGCCCCCTTCGGGACTGGGACGAAGCGCAGCTCGAACCAGCCTCGAGAGCCATCCGGATACTCGAATTCGTTGACCATGCGTTGCTCTTCGCGCTCTTCCAGGGCGCGCTGCAGCGTGGCGAACATCGGGGTCTGCTCGATACCGGGATAGCACTCGAGCATGGTGCGTCCGATCAGCTCTTCGCGGCTGAGCTTGCTTTGAGCGACCACCGCAGCGTTCACGTAGAGGTAGCGGAAGTCAAAGCCGACCACCTGGCAGCCCTCGTGTAGGCTCTCCAACACCTCCGACGCGATCGGATCCACAGCCTCGCCCAAGCCAGACATCTACCCTCCGTACTAACGGCCATTCTGCCATACGCCTTAGGGATGTTCGAAGGGCTGAAGGCCGACCGCGAGAACTGCAGAAGCTCCAGCTCTCGCAAATCGACGTCGTTCCTCGGCCGCGCGACGCTCGTGTCGCGCAAAACCTGCACACCAGCCGGCCCCTGCCGCTCAGGCAGTGACCGGACTCACCCGAGCCTTCGCGCGGCTCTCGTTACCGCGAGGTAACGCTAGCGCCAGCAGTCCGCCCCCGACCAGAGCCGACAGCAGGGAACCGAAGATCACGCCCACTCGCATCGACTCGAGCTGGGCAGGAGCGTGCGAGAACGCGAGGCTGCCGATGAAAATGCTCATCGTGAATCCGATCCCCGCGAGCACGCTCACCCCTAGCAAGCCTGCGGTCGAAGCCCCCTCGAGCCTGGGTACCCAGCCGAGGCGCATCGCGAGCCAGGAGATGGGGAAGATGCCCACCACCTTGCCCAACGCCAGCCCCAAGCCCACGCCCAGGGCGGTGGGAGTGGCCAGGCTCTCGAGCGACATGCCTCGAAGCGAGACACCCGCATTGGCGAAGGCGAAGATCGGAAGGATCCCGAGCATCACCCACGGGTGGAGGCGGCGCTCCAAGGTTCGCACGGGTGAGCGCTCCGTCGGGTCGGTCGAACCATACGGGATTGTCAGCCCCACGATGACTCCAGCGATGGTCGCGTGGATGCCCGATTTGAGCACCGCGATCCAGAGCAGGGCTCCGACCAGCAGATACGGCAAGAGTCGCGTGACACCGAGGCGATTGAGCACCAGCAAGCCTGCGCTCAGGGCGCCAGCGACGGCGAGCGCCGTCAGGTTGAGGCTCGCGGAGTAGAACAGGGCGATGATCGAGATCGCGGCGATGTCATCGAACACCGCAAGCGTCATCAGGAAAGTGGTCAAGGAGCGTGGAACGCGGGACGCGAACAAGCCGAGCACCGCGAGCGAGAAGGCGATGTCCGTGGCGCTGGGGATCGCCCAGCCGGGGGCAGCCTCGGACACCCCTCGGGTCACCCCGAGGTAGATCAGGGCGGGTACCGCGATGCCACCGACCGCCGCGATCGCGGGGAGCATGACCTGAGACAGCTTCCTCAGCTGTCCCGCCTTGACCTCGTGCTTGATCTCGAGGGCGATGAGCAGGAAGAACACCGCCATCAGGCCGTCGTTGATCCAGAGCAGCGCGGGCTTCTCCAGCCGCAAGCCTCCGCTGCCCACTCCCAGGCTGGCCTGCAGCAAGCTTTGATACGTCTCGCGCAACGCCGTGTTCTCGAACACCAGCGCAGCGATCGTCGCGCCCACCAACAAGAAGCCACCCAGGAATTTCTTCATCGTCGTCCTTTCGCACCCCCTCGAAGATGAAACCTAGGACGCGTCCTTCATGTCGACAAGGACGATATATTCGACACTTCATGTCGTTCATTACGACATGATGCTCAAGCGCGTCCCACGCCCTGGATGCGGCGTTGCACATGGGTAGAGACCTCGCGAAGGCGCTCCCGGAGCCACGCCCCCGCAGGATCGGCATCGAACCGGGAATGCCAGACCAGATCGATGCTGTGATCGGGCAAGGGCACGGGGGTCGGGAGCACCAGGAGGCCGAGCTCGGCGCCGCACAGCGCCGCCAGGGCGGCCGGCGCCGTCAGCACCAAGTCGGTCTGGGCGACGATGCTCAGCGCGGAGTGGAACGTGGGCAGGCGTAGCGCCACGCGGCGCCTGAGCCCCCGCTCCGCGAGTGCGACGTCCATGACCCCAGGCCCCCGTCCGCTGGGAGTGATGAGAGCGTGGGACAGCTTCACGTACTGCTGGAGACGCAGCCTGGACCGTGCTCGCCTGCTCAGCGCTGGGTGATCCGCACGGATGAAGCAAGCGTAGTTGTCACGGAACAGCGTGCGACGCATCAATCCAGCTGGCGAGTCCTGAGCCGGCAGGGTGTCCGCCCTGGGCATCACCGCTACGTCGACGTCACCGGTCTCGAGCTTCTGCACGAGCTGGGGCGTCTGCACCGGCGTGATCTGGACGTCCACCGAGGGAGCCTCCTCCCGGACCCGCTCCAGGAGCGGCGGGATCGCCAGCGCGTCGAACAGGTCGGGCGTCGCGACGCAAAAGGTCCGTGTGGACTCCCGGGCCCGGAACTCTCGAGGATCGGCCAGCCCACGCTGAAGGATCAACAGGGCGCTGCGCACTGGCACCAGTAGCTGCTCGGCGCGCGGTGTGAGAACCATGCCGTTCCCGCTGCGTACCAGCAGCGGGTCAGCGGTGACGTCCCGGAGTCTGCGCAACGTGTGGCTCATCGCGGACTGAGTGACCCCGAGACGCTCCGCCGCACGCGTCACGTTGAGGGTCTGCGCCAGGACGTCGAAGGCGAGAAACAAGTTCAGGTCGATGTTCGCCAGAGCGGGGTCATGAACCATGTTCATGATGTCATGAGAGCATATCGTTGGGTTCATGGCCACCCCTCGTCCATAGTCCTCCTCGGACGCCACGCATGGTGGCGTGAAGAAAGGAACTCGACATGGTCAATCATTTCCACAAAGTAAAAACCTTGGTCGTGGGCGGTACCGGCAAGACAGGCGCTCTCGTTGCGCAGGCGCTGAGGGCGCGAGGCCAGTCAGTCGCGGTGACCTCGCGCGGCGGCAATCCCAGCTTCGACTGGGAGCGTCCGGAGGGCTGGAGCGAGGTCCTCGGCTGCTCCGAGCAGCTCTACATCAGCTACGCGCCCGACCTGGCGCTCCCGTCTGCGGCTTCGCAGATTGCCGAGCTCACCCGCCTCGCGGTCAGCCAGGGCACGCGGCGCATCGTCTTGCTGTCGGGACGCGGTGAGCCAGAGTGCGAACCAGCGGAGGAGGCTGCACGTGCCTCCGGTGCGGAGTGCACGATCTTGCGCTGCTCATGGTTCAACCAGAACTTCAGTGAGGGCGCGCTACTTCCAGCAGTGCTCTCGGGTGTCATTCGCATGCCAGCAGGCGACGTCGTGGAACCCTTCACGGACACGCGCGACATCGCGGACGTGGCGGTTGCTTGCCTGACTCGAGCCGGCCATGGGGGCTCGACCTACGAGCTGACGGGTCCCCGGTTGCTCGGCTTCGCCGACGTGGCGCGAGAGATCGGCGACGCGTCGGGGCGCGCGTTGCGTTACCAGGCGGTGAGCGAAGCCGCCTACGCCGGCGACCTGGCCGCCTTCGTCCCCACCGAGCTGGCAGTGTGGCTCGCGGGGCTGTTCGCTCGCGTACTCGATGGTCGCAATTCGCACGTCAGCGGCGACGTGGAGCGTGTGCTGGGACGCGCACCCCGGGACTTCGCGGCGTTCGCCCGAGAGGTCGCGGCACAGGGAGTGTGGGGCGAGCGCGCTGCCGAATGATCGGCGAGGGTCACTGGATCTCGCTCACGACGTTCCCTGGCTGCAGCGACCTGGCGACGACCCGCTCGCCTTCGAGACTCCATTCGTCATCACAGATGGCGTGAGCAAAGTGCGCGTCGTGAGTCGCCAGCAGGAGCGCGCCTGGATACCCCGCGAGGGCTCGCTCCAGGCGCTCGACGCTAGGCAAGTCGAGGTGATTCGTGGGTTCGTCGAGCACCACCAACCACACACCACGCGCCAAGCCAAAGGCGATCGAGAGCTTCTGGGCTTCCCCTGGCGACGGCCGTTCGGTTCGGATCAGCTGCTCTGGGTTGGTGCCCAGGGCAGCGACGAGCTCGAACACCCGTCCGCGCTCGTCGAGGGGCAGCCGGCGCACGGCGTCGAGCGCCGAGATCGCCCGCGTCTCGTCCTGATCTTGAGGGAGGTAGAGGATGCGCTCTCGAGGCACGCTGGCAGCAGCAAGCAGCTGGCCGATCAACGTCGACTTGCCGCTGCCATTGGGTCCTCGCAACCAGATCCGAGACTCGCGCTTGAGCACCAACTCGAGCCGCCCCAGGAGCGCGCGCTCTCCGCGTCGCAGCTCTGGCGCGTGGAGCGTTGCGAGGCGCGCCTTGGGACACTTCAGGTAGTCCACGAACACCGAGCGCCCGTACTCCTTCTCGATCCGCGCACCACGCAGCCGCTCGCTGACGCGCGCGAGCTGCGAGGCGCTCGATCCAGCCTTCGTCGCGAGCGAGGAGGCAGCTCGCTCCGCGAGCCCCTTGCGCAGCGCGCCGCGCGCGTCGTTGTCCTTCGGCCCCTTCATGCGCGTACGCGCACCGATGCCTCGAGCGGCCTGACGCGCGACTTCGCGTTCTCGCTGCACGCGCCTGAACAGCTGGCCTTGCTCTGTCAACAGCTGACGCCGCTCCCCCTCGCGAGCCGCCCGCTCGACCTGACGGCTCTGCGCGGCTCGGGTGTATCCTCCCGGATACTTTCGAAGCTCACCCGCCTCCAGCCACAACACGGCCTGACAGAGCGAGTCGAGCAGCGCGCGGTCGTGGGAGACCAAGACCGCGATGCCCGAGAAGCTTCGCAGGGCCTGCTCGATCTGACGGCGGCTCTGGGTGTCGATGTGGTTGCTCAGCTCGTCGAGCAGGAGTAGCTCCGGCTCGCGGTTGAGAGCTGCCGCGAGCTGCCAACGCCTGCGCTCGCCAGGGCTCAGACTGGACCAGCGCTCGAGCATCGAGGGCTCGAGCGCCAGGCGCTGCTGCCAGCGCAAGGCCTGGCGCTCGTAGGCTTCGGCGAGCAAACGGACGTCAGCACCGGGCTCGTCCACCCGCTGCGCGCACCAGGCCACGTCCCCCGCGGCAGGTCCGAGGCGTCGACCAGCGCTCGGCGCAAGGGCTGCGGCCATCACTCGCAACAGGGTGGACTTGCCTGCACCGTTTGGCCCCACCAGACCCCAGACGCCAGGCTCGAGCTGCAGGTCCACGCCACTGAAGAGCGGGGCAGCATCGGGGAAACCAAACGCAACGTTCTGAAGACGCAACATACGTCGCACTCCTTTGCGGGCGACTCGACGCGCTCCGCACGGCAGTGGCTGTCGTCGTGAGATCGAACGCAGCGCCCAACGGCCAAGTGAGTGGCAACGAGGATGATCGCGATCGACAGCTCGGTCAGGGATGCGGTACGGGCGCTTCGCAAAGCGCGACGTACCGGGAACTCGAAGCTGGATTCAGATCACGTAGCTCATCGGTCGTGGGGGAGTATGGCGACTGGCGCCCCGACACGCAAGTGAGTCGGCGCAAAGCCAGTAAACCTCCAGAACGCCTCTCGAGGGCGCAGCGCCGCTTCGTGTAGCCCCGGACACACACCTGTGAAGCGCGACGTGGTCGTCCAAAACCACGCGGCAAACCGGCGTTCGCACCGCGCGGGCCGCTGCGCGAGCCAGCGAGGCGTAGCACCCAGCGCCTCGGCGCGAGACCGCGTTCGCACCGCGCTGGGTACGACCGTTGCACTCGCGTCGCTCCGGCGCACCAACCGAGGAGGACGAATGCAAGTGGCAGCAAGCGACAGCGGTGTCGGCAAGGAACATTTTCGTCGCAGCACGCGAGGTGAGACACTGGAGGGGATGAAGCTCCTGCTGGGCGCGGCTCCGGTCGCTGCGATGCTGTGGACGTCCCTCGCGGGCGCCGTCGAGGTTCCTGACGGAAACGCTCCAGACGAAGCTGCCCCCGGGGCTCCAGCTCCGGTCGTTCGACCACCACCCCCTCCGCCTCCGGCGTCCGCGGTTGAGGTGGACGAACCTCCGGCACCAGAACCGCCGCCCGAGCCGACGCGGAGCCGACGCGGAGCCCCCCCGGCGTCCACCGGCTTTCAGGCTCACTTCGGCACGGGGGCGAGCTTTCCCTTTGGTGACGCGACAGGTCGACCAGGAGACAGCCTCGGCGCCCGCTACGCGTGGCAGGTCCCGTTCCTGATCGGCCTCGGCGCGAAGCTCGCCGAGCGCTGGTACCTCGGGGGCTACTTGCAGTTCGGCTTCGGTAGCGAGGGCAGCAACCCTGGCGTGGAAGACGCCTGCGACGACAAGGACTCGAATCTGGAGAACGACGTCTCCTGCTCCGTGATCACCATCCGCGCCGGACTCGAGGGCGAGTACTCCTTCGACCCCGCGGCACGCTGGAATCCTTGGATCGGCTACGGGCTCGGCATCGAGGGAGTGGTTCAGAGCATCGACGACGAACCTCACAACCGCGAGGAAACAAACAGTAGCACCGGGACGACCTACGCCAAGCTGAGCTTCGGAGCCGACTATCGCGCAGGTGTCGGCATCGGCCCCTTCGTCGAGGTCGTCGCCACGCGCTTCGAGAAGACCCAGACCGAGATCAACGGCTACGAAGTGCACTCCGGCCCGGTCGAGGACCGAGCGCTTCACACCTGGATCACGTTCGGCTTTCGCATGGTGGTGCGGCCATGAGGCCCGACGGCTACCTGAGCTCTGGCTTGCTTCTCGGCTGCCTGCTCCTCGGCTGCCTGGGTCACGCCTGCACCAACGACCCGGCAGGGCTCAGCTACACGAGCGTGACCCTCAGCGCGACGAACGCCCAGGGTGAGTCCACGCCAGGGGAGTGCACGACGCTCCCCATCCTGCTCGGCAGCCACGCCATGAACACCATCGACTTCGATGGCCAGTTCGAAGCACGCGTGTTCGCCAGCGCTCGAGAGGTCGAGATCAGCTTCACCGGGATCCAGGACCCGGGCGCCGCGAAGCGGACGCTCAGCGCCGAGCAGCTGGACGCCGGCTACGCCGAGACGGTCACCCTGGTCGCGAACGACGGCCAGCAGTTCGACGTCCTCATCGACTCGGGGTGCGCGCAATGAACAGACGAACATTTCCCGCCTTTGGGCTCTCCCTCTGCCTGCTCCAGGCCTGCGTCAGCGTGAACGAAGACCGTGGTGAGAGCAGCCACGTGCAGTTCGGAGAGGGCGCACGTGGAGGCACTGGAGGAAGCAGCGGCGGCACCGGTGGCTCGGGCGCCGTCACCCATGGTCCGCCACAGGTGACGAGCATGACGCCGACGGAAGGCGTCTATGGCAGCGAGGTCACCATCCTCGGCGGCGACCTGGGCAGCGCCGAGCGTAGCGACGTCCAGCTCGTGCTGGGCGGCGGCGGTGAGGTGGTGATCAGCCCCACCGACGAGCAGCTCGTCACGGAATGGATCGAAGACGAAGTTCGTTTCCGCTTCGCGTTTCCGGCGGAGGGCCAAGTCGCGCTCGAAACCCCCGAGGGCGCGGTCCTGGCCGGCGACTTCAAGCCGAGCTGGCTCCCGGGCGCGCCCTACTCCATTGCGCCTGGCGCGAGCGTCGTCGCGAGCGTCGCCGCGGGCAACGGCGCGCTGGCGGTAGTCGTCGACACCTCGCCACCGACCTTGACACGCTTCACCGTCGACGGCCGCAGCGAGGCGAGCGTGTCAATCAGCGCCTATCGCGAGGAGACCCTTCGACTATACCTCGGGGAAACAAGCGAGGTCGAAGGCTTTGCGCTCAGTGATTCCTCACCCCCGGAGATCATTCAGCTGGATCCCGATGGATCCGGTGGTCTCGTCGCCAAGCCGACCGGGCTACTCGTCAGCGAGGAGTTCGCGCTCGCTGGCGGCTCGAACGGCGCGGTGGTGTGGTACGCGGAGGGCGACATGTGGAGTCGCGCGAGACCTGGCGCCGGCACCTGGACGATCGACAAGGGGCCCATCGCCGACCCCAACCCGACGGCTCCGGACCATGCCGCAGGGGCGACCAGCGATGGCTCACTCTGGCTCGCTCGCTCCGTGGACAGCGGCAGCTTCCTGGACGACATGGAACGCCCGATGTGTCGCGTGCTGGGTCCCAACGACACGAGCTTCGGCAGCTCGTTTGCATGCGGAATCAGCATGGACGACTACATCACCAGCCTGGAGTTCTTCGATCGGGGGAGAGGGACCGTCGTGCGCTACTGCGGCAGCGACGTCGACCCCTGGGGCCTGAGCGACACGGACTACCTCTGCTACACCGCGCTGCTGACCCCGGACGGCGGCGGCAGCCTCTCGCTCCCCGACGAGAAGACCACGAGTCGCTACGCCTTCACCGACAGCCTCGTGGTCGGCGGGATCTGCGACCGCGAACTGGGACTCCAACTGACGACCGATCCCGCGAGCGACCCCGGTGAGACTGCGCTCTGGCCCTGCCCGGAGCTCGACGCGCTCGAGATCGACTCCGCTGGTGACTTCGTGTTCCTGGTGCGCCATGAGGACTCGCTGTACTTCCCCAGACGTCGAACGACGCCCTAACCGGCGTTGGCAGGGTGTTTTGCAACACCCTGATAGCAGGTGTGTCGAGAAACACCCTGTCAGTGCACGCTGGTGCGAGCGCGGGTGGGACTCTAGACTCTGCCTTGCATGAACACGACGGTCGTCGATTTCGAGCAGCATCGCCGAGGCCTGATGGGTCATTGCTATCGCATGCTCGGCTCCTCCGCGGACGCCGATGACGCCGTGCAGGAGACGCTCGTACGAGCCTGGCGTCATCAGGCGAGCTTCGAAGGGCGCTCGTCGGAACGGACCTGGCTCTACCGCATCGCAACCAACGTCTGCCTCGACGCGCTCGGCAAGCGCGGGCGCAGACATCGCCCGGTGGAGCTCGGGCCCTCGGGAGATCTGCACTCGGAAGCTCACGCAGCATCCCCGCACCCATTGGCTCGAACCGGTGCCCGACGCGCTGGTATTCCCCGAGGACTGCGATCCTTCGCACCTGTTCAGCCTGCGAGAAAGCACTCGCCTCGCCTTCGTCTCCGCGCTCCAGGAGCTGCCAGCGAAGCAGCGCGCCGCGCTTCTCCTCACGGAAGTGATCGGGCTATCTGCGGCCGAAGCCGCAGAGGCGCTCGAGCTGTCCGTCGCCTCGGTCAACAGCGCCCTGCAGCGCGCGCGAGCGACTCTCGCGAAGCGGGATCTGGGGACGCGGGCGGCGCCGCTCAGCGACGGCGAGCAGGTGCTACTGCAGCGCTACGTGGAGGCGTTCGAGCGCTATGACGTGGACGCGCTCACGGCCCTGATGCGCGAGGATGCGACGCTGTCGATGCCGCCCTATGCGCTCTGGCTCGAGGGCACGGCGCGCATCAAGGACTGGTTCCTCGGTCCCGGGATCGGCTGCAAGGGCTCGCGGCTGATCCCCACGAGGGCCAATGGGCTGCCTGCGTTTGGTCAGTACCGCGCGGCCCCCGAGGGGGGCTGGGCGCCCTGGGCGCTGATCGTGCTCGAGTTCGACGGCGATCGCATCAGCGCGAACAACGCGTTCCTCGACACCGTGACGCTGTTCCCGCGCTTTGGATTGCCGGACAGATTGTGAACCCGAAGGTGGTAGGCAGACCCATGGCGCGCAAGGCTTCGAGGACCAGCTGGAAGACACTGCGCCTGAAGCGCGTTTACGAAGACCCAAGCCCAGACGACGGCCAGCGGGTCCTGGTGGACAGGCTGTGGCCGCGGGGCCTGACGAAGGAGCGCGCCGAGCTGACCGCGTGGTTGCGCGACATCTCACCGAGCGACGCCCTGCGGCGCAAGGTGCACGCCGCGCCCGAAGGCGCCTGGGAGGGTTTCCTTGAGGAATACCGCATCGAGCTGAACGCCGACAGCGCTCGAGCGTCGATCGCTGAGCTCGCGCGCCTGCTCGAGGCAGGTCCGGTCACCCTGCTTTACGCGGCCAAGGACGAGCACCGCAACAACGCGGTGGCCCTGAAGCTACTCCTCGAGGACAGGCTGCTCCGCGCGGATTGACCGCCCATGCTCGCCCAAGACCCCCTGAGGGTTCTGCGCGAGCAGGATCTGGTGCGAGTCTGCGCGGGCGCGGTGGTCGCTGATTGTGAGGGTGTTCTTCAACACCCTGCCAAGGGCGTCACAGCTACTGCTGGAGCTCGACCGAGCCGATGTCCACGATGCCGGCCGATGGTCGGGGCATGCGAGCTTGGTCCTCGGTGAGCGTCGAGACGGGATCCCCGGCATCCAGCACGGGGCTTCCGCTCAGCGGCAGATGAGTCTGGGTCAGACCGAAGTTGAGCGCCAGGGCACCGAGCATCGGCGCGAGGGGGCTGCCACTGGTTCCGGTCTTGTCGGAGCTACCCCAGGGACCACCGACGGGAGCGACGCCGATCAGATTGTAGCCCTGGCTCACGAAGCCACTGACTCCGGTGACGTCGGTGGTGTTGAGCGCGACCACGCTACCCGAGATCGTGCAGACGCCGGAGCGGGCGACGATGCCGGCGGCGCTGTTGCCGACGATCGTGGAGCCCCGGACTGTCAACGGGATGTCGCTGAAGATCCCAGCGCCGGTGTTGCCTGAGATGGTGCTGTTGATCACCGTCGCTTGGGGCGTCGGCCCGACCAGACGGATGCCCGCGCCGGCGTTGCCCGTGTTGCCAGAGATGGTCGAGCGCTGCACGATGAGATAGCCGCCCACGTCGGAGTAGATCCCGCCGCCCTCCCCGCTCGTCGTGTTACCGACGATGGCGCACTCGGTGACGGTCAGCCGGCCTCCTCGATTGGAAACCCCCGCGCCGCTGCCGCCTTCGCCGTTGGTCACGGTCACACCGAAGAGCTCGTTGAGGTTGTTGTTCTGGAACCCGATCACGCCGCCAGAGCCACCACCATCCAGCACCGTGCGTCCCGCCCCGAGCCCGACGATGGTCAGCGGCTTGTTGACCAGAAGGGACGCTCCGACGTTGATCTGCTGACCAGCAACGAAGCGATCCAGGGTCACGAAGTCGCCCGAGCTGGCGGCGGCGATCGTCGCGCGCAGGGAGCCAGTCCCGGTGTCGTTGGAGTTCATGGCGACGTTTGCATCCTCGTGGAAAGCAAACGCGTTCGTGCGCGTCGCTGACAGACCTCCGGTGTTCTCGACGACGACGTCCGCCCAGGTGTTGGCCGTCCCCGCGGGAGCGAAGAACGTGAGCTGGGTGGCGCTGGTGAAGAGCACGGTGGCGGCCGCCCCACCGATGCGCACGGTGGTGTTGGCGTTGAAGCCCGCCCCCGAGATCGTGGCGTACGTCCCCCCAGAGGCGCGACCGGCCTGCGGGAAGACGCAACCAATCGCGGGGGCTCCAGCGGAGGCCGGAGTGGGCGCGATGTTGCACCAGCTCTTCAGCTTGCAGCTCGTGTCACACGTCACCGTGGCGCCGGCCCGCCCCTCGGCATCGCCGTCGCACTCCTCTTTCGTCAGGTCCAGCAGCCCGTCACCGCAGAACAGCGCGGGGACGGTTCCCCCCGTCCCGCCAGCGCCGCCGGTCCCGCCGCCGCTGCCCGCAGCGCCGCCGCTGCCACCTCCGGTTCCCCCGCTCCCGGAGGCGCCACCAGCCGATGAACCAGAGCTACCGCCAGCACCCGCGCTGCCGCCCACCGAGGCACCTCCCACTCCAGCGGTTCCGCTCCCCCCCACACCGCCCTGGGCGCCAGCACCGCCGACGCCAGCGCTCGCGCCAGCGCCCGCGGCGGAGTTCCCCGCGGATCCTCCTTCGCCGCCGTTGGAGGAACCGTCGCCGGTCCCCGCATCCTCACCGCCGCGCTTCTTCGTCGAGTCGTCATCCGAGCACGCCGCAGCCAGCGACGCCGTGAGGCAAAGGGTGAAGAGCCAGTGCCCCGGACGGGGCGCGAGATAAAGCTGAGTTCGCATCGGCATCGAAGCGCAGACACTAGCAGAGTCCAGGCGCGAGCCGGGCGCTCAAACACGTCGACGCGGGCATCGTGCGACGATTCGCTGCGCCATCACTCCCTTGCTTTGCGGCAAGTGGTCAGAGGTTCGCTCGTGCGCGCGTCCCACGAAACTGCGACTCCTGCGGAACGGGACGCCAGCTGGTTGGGAGATCTCCAGGGCGACCAGGCATATAAATCGTGCACTACTTACTTGCGCACGACTTGCATGGACCTAGGTGATCACCGTCACCACGAGAGCCATGCTCTCCCCAACTTCAAGGAGAAGTCGTCATGAGTCAGCCAGCCATCCTCGAGAAGCGCCTCTACACCGCTCGGGCCACCGCCATCGGAGGTCGCGAGGGCTCCGCCAGGACCGACGACGGCGTCCTCGAGGTCGCGCTCGTGCCCCCCAGATCCCTCGGCGGGAAGGGCGAGGGCGGCACCAACCCCGAGCAGCTGTTCGCCGCGGGCTATGCAGCTTGCTTCGGCTCCGCGCTGGCCCACGTCGCCCGCCTGCAGAAGCTAGAACCGGGCCAGGTGAGCGTCACTGCGGAGGTCACCATCGGGCCCGTCGGCAAAGCCTTCGGCCTCGCCGTTGCACTGAGCGTCAGCTTGCCCGATCTGCCGCGGGAACGAGCGGAGTCGCTGGTGGCGAGCGCTCACGAAGTCTGCCCCTACTCCAACGCGACCCGCGGTAACATCGAGGTCTCGCTCGCGGTGATCTGAGATGTCTGACGCGCTCCTCCTGGACTCCCAGCTGTGCTTCGCCCTGTACGCGGCGTCCCGGACAGTGACCGCCGCCTACACCCCCCACCTCAAGCCGCTCGGCTTGACGTATCCGCAATACCTGGTGTTGCTGGTGCTGTGGGAGCGCGATGGGGTGCGCGTGTCGCAGCTGGGGGAGCGCCTGTACCTCGACTCGGCCACGCTCACCCCGCTGCTCAAGCGCATGCAGGCGCAGGGCGTGCTCGAACGCCGACGCAGTCAGGAAGACGAGCGTGTCGTGGAACTATTCCTCACACCTCACGGAAAGCGCCTCAAACGCAGAGCGGAGGAGATCCCCAGCAACGTGTTCGCGAACTCTGGACTCAGCGTCAAGCAAGCCCGCGAGCTCAAGACCAGCCTGCAGGCGCTGACACGGCGCCTGCGCGAGCAACCTGACTGAAGGGGGCAGTCCGACTACCGTTCCCTGGAGGAAGGTCGCAGCTCGGTCGAGCGCTCGCGGGATCCCAGACCGAGCAACCCGAGTAGCTCGTCAGCGTCGAGCGTCGCCACCCGATCGCTGCCATCGAGCAACGCGGCCGCCAGCTCGCGCTTCCGTGCGTGAAGCTCCGTGACGCTCTGCTCGATGCTGTGCTTCATCAACAAGCGATACACCGTCACCGGACGTTCCTGACCGATGCGGTGCGCACGATCCGTGGCCTGGGCTTCGACCGCCGGGTTCCACCATGGATCGAGGTGGATCACGTAGTCCGCCGCGGTCAGGTTGAGGCCGAAGCCTCCTGCCTTGAGGCTGATCAGGAACAGCGGGGCGGCGCCCGCCTGGAAAGCCTCGACGCGGCGCTGACGCTGCGCCTTCGGCACGGAACCGTCCAGGTACTCGTAGCTCAGCCCGCGCTCGTCCAGCTGCTCGCGCACCAGCGAAAGGAAGTCGACGAACTGGCTGAACACCAGCGCTCGATGGCCGTTCTCCGCGAGCTCTTCGCTCAGGTCCAGGAACGCATCGATCTTCGAGCACTCGTGGGGCGCGTCCGGAAACACCAGCCGCGGGTGGCAGCAGAAGCGCCTGAGGCGGGTGAGTTCCGCCAACACCTCGAGCTTGTTGTCTCGCCTGCCGGCGTGGGTGAAGAGCTTCTCGTGCACCTGCTTGCGCAGCAGTCCATAGCGCATCATCTCGTCCTCCGAGAAGCGCACCTCGTGCAGGATGTCGGTGATGGGAGGCAGCTCCTTCAGCACCTCCGCCTTGCGTCGGCGGAGGATGTACGGCTCCAGGCGCTGACGTAGCTCTCCGCGAGCCTCTTCGTCCTGATCCTGTTCGATCGGCCTAAGAAACTCCCTGCGGAAATTTTTCCAGGAGCCGAGCAACCCTGGATTCAGAAAGCGAAAGATGCTCCACACGTCGCCCAGGTGGTTCTCCAGCGGGGTGCCCGTCGCCACGATACGCACGTCGGCCTTCAGCTGATACGCCGCCTTCGCGCGCAGCGACGAAGCGTTCTTGATGAACTGCGCCTCATCGAGCACCACCACGTCCCACGCCTGCTTGGCCAGGTGCTCGGAGTCCTGCTGCAGCAGCGCATAGCTCGCGATCACGACACCTGCTCCTTCCTCGAGGAAGCGATCGAGCTGTCGACGACGTGCCTTCCCCAGGTACTCCATCGCCCGCAGCTCTGGAGCAAAGCGCGAGATCTCGTTGAGCCAGTTCACGCACACCGAGGTCGGCGCGACGACCAGGCTCGGTCGCCCGCGTGCCAGGAGCAGCGCGATGATCTGCAGTGTCTTTCCTAGCCCCATGTCGTCCGCCAGACAGGCCCCCAGCCCGAGCTCGGCCAGTCTGGAGAGCCAGACGAAGCCCGCGCGCTGATACTCGCGGAGCTCTGCCTGCAAGCCCTCGGGCAAGCGGAAGCCCTGACGCAGCGCCTGGTCGACGCGCGCGAGCCAGGCGTTGACCTCGGGGTCCAGCTCGAAGCCGCTATCAGGGTCCGCGAACCGCCTCAGACTGGAGAGCGCTCCGCGATAGACCTGTAGCGCTCCCGCAGGGATCTCGGGGTCCTTGGCGGATCTCCCGGGGGTGAGGTGTGCGCTTTTCAGTGCCGCGAGGATACGTCGAACCTTCTCCTCGACCTCGACGTAGTCACCCGTCTCCAGTCTCACGAAGCGCCCGAGTCCCAGCGGCGACGCCTTCACCAAGGCCTCCAGCGCGACCTGGTCCACGTCGCTGAGTTTCACCTCACCCTGCGCCAGGTACCAGCCCTTGATACAGCGGAGCTGCCCCTTCAGGTTTCGCGAGGTCGCGGTGCCGCGGAGCCGCAGTCCGGCGCGCTCGGGCCACTCGAGGTGATGCTCGACGCCGCAGCGAGAAAGATCGCTCAGCAAGCACAGCAGACCTTCCTCACCGAGCACCCAGCTATCCGGGGGGTCCAACGGGCTCCGCACCTCGTCGTCCTCCAGCGGCAGGGAGCCACAGCACGCCAGCAGCGCATCCACGCGTTCGCGTTCGTCTCGCAGGTTACGCAGGGAGCGCAGCCGACGACCAGCGTGAAAGGCCTTGATTCGCGGCGTCCCCTCCCCCGCGACGAAGAAGCGTCCACCGTCACTGAAGGGCCGCACGCCAAACTGAACGAGCCACGCTCCGGCGTGAAGCGACGCCCGCACACGAGGGGTCGCGTCCGCCTCCACCTCCTGCTCGACGCCCAGCTCGGGGCTCACGACGTCCACGCTCATCGAGAGCTTGCCCAGCACCTCGAGCAGCGCAGACTCCTGTGCCCTGGGGATGCGCACGCCGTGCGGCAGCGCATCCATCACCCGCCCCATGTCTTCGCTCACGTGGTACACACGCAAGCGATCCTCGGACTCCACGCTGACGTTCACGCCGACCACCGCGCCCTGGGGCTCGGTGCTGATGTGGATGAAGCCGCCGCGCTCCTGGGTCTCGATGCGCGCGCGTCCGGGCAGCACGCTCACCGGCAGCATGGCGCGCGCGCCGTTGAATACTCGTGGGTGCCCGACCAGCGCGGCGGCAGCTTCTTGCGTCGGTTCGCGCTTGCCGCCGGCGATCTCCTGGCTGCAGTCCAGCACCCTGCGATCCTCCACTGGCAGCTTGTCCTTGTAGTCATGAAGCTCCGCCCAGCTCATGCGTCGACCCTGGGTCCACGTACCCATATCCACACGGAACTCTTGCAGAGCTGGCCGCGACAGCTCGCCGTCTGCCATGTCGACGAACCAGGCGACTCGGTACTGCCTTTCCGTCGTCTTCTGCAGCTGCGCGGAGAGCTGGTCCAGCCGCTGCAAGGTCTTCTCCCACTCGGGCTTGACGACGATGCCCGACCACAGAAAGAGCTCTCCCGAACGCTCGACGTCCTCCCACAGCAGCTCGTGGCGACGCAGCTCTTCACTGGCCTGCTCCGCGTCGAAGCGCCGAGCGAGACCGAAGCCTTGACGGGCGATCCAGGCGTAGCCCGCGTCGCGCCAGCTCAACGCGGCCTGCACCAGCTGGACCGCCCAGGCCGCGCGCGTCACCCCTCGCTCCGTGTGCAGCTCCACGGCCACTCCAGAGAGCAGCAGCTCCCAGAAGCTACCGTTACGGGCGAGCTGGTACACGTCCAGGCGACGCTGCTTGACGTCTGGATCGGTCAGAAAGCCAACCAGCGCGCGGAAGGCTCTGGTCGCTGCCTTGAGATCGGCACGCTTGAGCGTGCCCAGCAAGCGCTTGGCTTCGGCGAACGCCGCTGGAGTTCCCAGCCCGACTCGCAGCAACGCCGGCACGACGCTCAGCGCGCCCGCCTCGGCGCCGCTCGGCTTCTTGCTGTCGAAGAGCAGCTCGAGCAGTGCCGCGACCCGCCCGGAGTCCCCCGTGATGAAACTCTGACAGATGCCGTGGATCGCTCGCGTGGTGGGGGAGAGCTCGCGCGCGTGGCGCTCCAGCGCATCCACGTCGCCACGCAGCGCAGCCTGCTCGAGCCACAGCGCCAGCAATCGCTGACGCACGACGACCTGTTCGACTTGCAGCGCTGCAGCCAGGAACCAGCGTTCGAGTCCGCCCAGAGGTTCGAGCCGATGCAGGCTCTCGCGGACGACTTGCTCGGCGACGGTGAGCGCGTCCTCACCCCAAACTCCAGTGAACCAGGCGGCGTCGAATGCCTCGCAAACCGACTCGCGCAGCCACTGCTCGTCGCTCCGCACCAGCCCCCGCAGCGACGCAGGTCGAGAGCTTCGCAGGCGCGTGAACGCTTCGAGATCCCCGAGCTGCAGCGCGAGCTCGAGTGGGGCCTGGGACCGCGCGCCAACCGCGCGATGGCAGTCGCGCACCAGCGAGTCGAGCTCTCGCTGCGCTGCCAGTTCACGGATCACCAGCTGGCGCCAGCCGGGCGCAATCGCGAGCCCGCCTTGCCCGCGCCCGAGCCGGGAGAACTTCAGGTCGGTGTTGAGCAGGCCGCGCTTCAGCGCGATCCGGGAGAAGCTGCTGAACGTCGCAGCCTCGTCCGCCAGCTGGAGGAGCACGTCATTGG
>JAGQIY010000242.1 GCA_020430865.1 Myxococcales bacterium | reverse complement strand
CAGGGCGTCTCGCAAGAGGTCGAACTCTGGCAGCTGCGGGAAGAGCAAGGCGACGCGCCGCTGCTCCAGCACGCGGTGAGCGTGATCCACCGCGGCGCCGCGCTCGGCGTAGGTGGTGAGCACCTCGTCCAGGTTGGCCTTGCTACCCAGGCGACTGCCCGCGGCGTCCAGAGCGAGCCCGAGCTTGGTCGCGGCTTCGATTAATTGCCACGCGGAATGCCGAGTGGGGCTCTCCTTGAGCCAAAACGAGCCGGCACCTGCCTTCGGCTCGAGGCGCAGCTTGGCCCAGTGGGCCGCCTGCTCATATGCGGTGTGATCTCCGTCGGCGGCGAGCAGACCTCTCAACGCCGCCTCGAGCACGGTGTCTTCCTCGAAGCGGAAGGTGTCGATCTTGCCGAGATCTTCCGCCTTGGCGTGCTTCACTTCTTCCGCCAGCACGAGCGCTGCGTCGCGGGCCGTCAGGCGATAGAAGTCCGGTTGGTTGTTGCGCAGGTGGGCGGCCACCTCCGTGCAGCTCTTGACCAAGGCCGCGGGGAGCGCAGCGGCGACCCCAAGGCGGCTCATCTCCGGCTTGCGCTTCAGGTCGTTGACGTACTCGACGACCATCGCCCACGCTGCCGCGAGGAAAGCAATTTCTTGGGCAGAGTACGGCTTGAGCCCAGCGTGACCCGGGAGCAGCTCACCCAGCAGGCTCCCGGGGCCACGCGCCTCGGGCAAACCCAGCTTGATCGTGAGGTGCTTGAACAGCGCTTCTTGATCCGCCTCGATGGTGACGCGCCCCGCGAGGAAGCCCGTCCTGGACAGCAAGTCGTCGAAGATCGCCGGCAGCTGCATCGCGGCGAGCTGGCTGCCGAGGCCAGCTTCTCCGTGGGTGACGTGCTCCGAGAGCCAGGTGTCCGCGGCCTCGAGGGTGACGTTCGGCTGCGAGAGGAACGTCGTGATCTGATCGGGGCGCACCTTCCCCGCGGCGGCTTCAGTCACCGCGGTGCCCAGCGCGCGACGATAGCGTTTCCCCGCGGCATAGAGCTCGAGGAGCGGTGTGTCAGCGATGGTCGTCTCGTTGAACCCCGGCAGGTAGAGCACCATGGGCGACTTCTCGCTGCCCTTGGCGGCGTCTTCCAGCTCCAGCATCAGCTCGAGGTGGCTCCCACGGAAGCGATAGACCGGGTACGGCAACGTGTCAGCATTCCGCGCGGCGACCAAGCGCTCCACGAAGTCGACGTAGTGCCTGTCCGCGTCGAGCCACGCCAAGATGCCGTTCTTGCGCGCTTCGTTGCGCAGCTCGGTTTCGACGAAGGCGGAGACAGGTCCGCCGAGAGTCTCAGACAGGGTCATGGGAACCTCTCAGGGCCACGGCTCACCACATAGCGCTCGGACTGCGCGATAGAACTCGACGAAGGACGGAGACCTGTTCAGTTGCTTGCCCTTGGTCGCGAGCGACAGGTGCTCCCCCATCTTCTTGCCCCATCGAACCTTCGCTTCATATGGGGATTTGATCACGCGTTGGAATACTTCCCAGGTTCCACATATGGAGTCCTGGTTGTACGCTCTGAATTCCTTTTGATCGAATGTCCGAAACGCAGCACGGATTGCCTTCGGATCGCCGAGGTAAAAGGCTTCCGTCTCCTCGACCGCGATTCGAATCATGGTGTGCGGTTGAGGCTTGCACTTCCTTAGCGCGGCTGTGAGTCGCTTCTTCAGGGCGAGACAGTCGTCGTCATCGGCATCGACGAGGACCAAGACCCGATCCGTATTGGGGTTCAAGGACTCGCCGTATGCACGCAGCTTGGCGGGAAGTTGAGCCAACAGCTGGCGGTGCTCTGGGTCTGGCGTCGCGTCCAACTTGCCTGGTAGTCGACCCTTGCCCTCGTGGGGGTAGACGCGGTGGGTGTGTTGGGGAAGCGCACGAGGTAGCCAGGCCTCCAGCAGCGCGGCCTCGCTCTCTCCTTCGACGAGATAGTGCACGATCATCCCGCGAATCCTTCTTCCTGGAAATGACGGCTGAACCAGATACTCCCGAGGGGCAGCCCCTGCTTGTAGAGGCTCGACACCGTGGGGATGTCGCGCACGTTCTTCGCGCTCACGCCCCCGTTGGCTTCCTTCTGCAACAACCAAACGTGTTCCGGGCGGAAAGCATCAACGAAGGTTGGCGAGTGAGTGGTGATGAAGAACTGGGTTGGATGGTCCGAGGTCGCGTGGTCCAGAAACTCTTCAGCTAGACCTCGCAGGAGGCGGTGGTAGAGCCCGTTCTCGGGTTCCTCGATCCCGACCAGCGGATGGGGTTCGGGATCCTGCAGGAGCATCAGGTAGGCGAAGAACTTGAGTGTGCCGTCCGACATGCTTCCCTGGTAGAAGGGGTCGGCGTAGCCCCGCTCGTTGAACTGAATCAACAGCCTGCGATCGGCGGAATCGACGCAGTCTATCGATTCAATCCCGGGGATCTTGGGCTGCACTGCCTTCAAGACCTTCGCGAAGCGCTGGGGGTGCTGGCGCCGAAGGTACTGGAGGTAGTTCCCTAGATTCGCTCCGGTGCGGTCGAGATGGCGCTGGGCTCCCGAGGGTGGGAGCGTCCGCGCCGCATCGGGGACGAAGTACGACAGGTACCACCCCTCGATGTAGTTCCGCAAACCCAAGATTCGCGGATGCTCTTTGAGCTGCCCCAGCGTGGTGATGCCAAGTCGCGCAGGATCATCCAGGTTCACCTCGACACGGCTCGAGGCTTCGTCCCCTTCAATCGCTTCGCCTGACCAGGCCTCGCCGGATCCATCGACGAGCTTCACGAAGGGAAATGGGCGTCCGTGCTTCTGTCCCTTGCGTCTCTGGAGGAGCTTCTCGGCTGCGACGATGGCGCGATTCTTCCGCACGTCGATGTCCAGCTCGTACGTGATGGGGCGCGCCTGGGGGGACTCTCGATAGTAGAGGACGAAGGAAATGGGACCATCGGAGCCCTGTGTGCGCAGGCGGTCGAAGCCCCCCCGGTGGGGCTGGTCGCAGGCAGCCTCCACACCGTCGCGCAAACAATCCGCGAGGAAACCAAATGCGTCGAGCAGGGTCGACTTGCCACTGCCGTTCGGCCCGATGCAGCAGACCAGGGTTGGCAGCGGATCCCCCTTTCCGTAGCCGATCTGTCCCAGGCGTACGTCGCGGAGGGCCTTGTAGTTACGGATCTGGATGCCAAGCAGTTGTGCCATGCGTTACTCCCAACGGTGTCTGGCTCAGGATAGTGCAGCGGGCGCGGCTTCGACCACCTCGTTAGAACAGGCGCACCTTGTGGCCCGCGAGGATCTGCTGCATCAGCTTGCCCCGCAGGTCCGACAGCAAGGCTTCGACGTCGGCCTCGTTCGTCAGCTCGCGATTGCGCAGCTCCGAGAGAGAGAAGCGCTGAATCAAGGGCTGCTCGCCCTCGCTGAGGAGCTCATCGAGCTTGAGGTTCGCCTCTTCTTCAGCCTTGCGCAGGGCTTGGTCGAAAGGCTCCTTCAAGTTGATGAGGGGTGGCGAGGTGGCCTCGGTGCTGGTGTTGGTGAGGCAGTTGCTGATGATGCGCAGCACCTGATGGCGCTTGTCGTCGGAGAGGATGCTGTAGCCGTCTCGGCCCTTGAGGCGCACTCGGGCGCGCTCTGCGTGCTCCTCTTGACGGTTCAGTAGATCTTGCCGGACGGAAATGTAGGTATCGCGGACCTCCTGCACGTCCTCTTGGATCGACGGGAGGTCATTCCAGGGCCTGTCGAGTGCGAGCTGCTGCTCGATGCGCGTGATGGCGGCTTCGGCGTTCGTGGCGGCGAGCCCGGCTTGCTTGAGCTGGGCGCCCTGGTAGTCCACGACGTTGCTCGCGTCGCGCAGGGCGATGATGGTCTCGTCGTTCTTGAGGTCTTCCGCGTAGTGGTTCAACAGGTAGAGCCCGTCCCGCAGGGTGTCCAGGTGTTGCTTCACCAGGCGAACGGTGGGCTTGGTCTGCCGACAGCTGCGGATGCAGCGTTCCAGTGCCTCCTGGAGCTTGTCGAAGGCGTCCGGGGTCTTTGGGGGACGGGGCAGCTGGTTCAAGCGCTGGAGCACGTCGCGCAGGCGCTTGGCCTGGTCGGGGAAATAGTTTGCGACGGCGTCGGCAATTGCGTGGTCTTCGCGGTCGAGGGGCACCTCCAGAAGATCCCAGAAGAACTTGCAGATCCGAGCGCGGGACTGCACGCCAACGTCATCGTCCCCGGCAGGCAAGATACTTGCCCTGCGGAAAGCACGATCCTTCTCGAGTAGCTCTTGCACCCCGGCGTCGCGGGTGGAGGTGATCTCTCCGCCGCTCTCTGGCGTGATGCGCAGCTTGCCCCCGCGGAGCAGCCCGGCGATGCAAGCCTTGATCACGTTCACGGTGTAGCCGTAGGGCGGACCGCCGAAGTGGGAGAGCAGCGCCGCGCCACTGGCGCCGCCCTCGGCGTCGATGTACTCGAGCACCCGAGAGGGGACCACGCCGCTGTTCACCGGCACCAGGCGCCCGGAGTCCAGCTCGAGGATGCCAAGCTCTTCCGCGAGGAACTTGGTCGGGGCGCCGTTCAGCTCGTCTTTCAAAAACAGCAACAGCTCGGAAGGCTGCACCAAGGTGGCGATGAAGTGCGGATAGAGCTCTGGGAGCAAGCGGTTGCCCGTGGCCTGCATCGCGACGTTGAAGCTCGAACCCTGCTCCTGGGGGCTCAGGCTGCGGCCGCGGAAGTACAGCTTGCCCTGCATCCAGCACCCGGCGACGTCCTTCCGCAGCTTGGCCTGCAGGTCCTCCTTGCGGTTCTCTTCCTGTTGTAGGAGCAATTTCCGAGCGGCATTCAGCGAAGCGCGGCGAGGCTTGTACTTGTCGCACATCACCTCGGAACGCCTCAGCTCGCGGGCGGCGTCCTCCAGGGCGTCGGGGTCGCCGCATATCCAGATGACGCGCTCACGCAGCGTGGACTCGTCGCTCTTCTTCAGCCAGGCGGCTTCTGCCGCGTCCTCCCGACTGAGGAAGCGGAAGTCGACCTGGACCGCCGCGTCGTCCCGGGGGTCGAGCAAGCGCACGTCGACGGCGCGCCGACCGTCGGAGAAGACAGCCGCCCAGGGGAAGGGGCGACCTTGCAGGCGCGGACGCTCGGGCTCGGCGACCAGGTACTTGAGCGCGTCCTGCACGAGCTGACTGCGAACCTCGCGGGGCGCGGGGATTTCGCGGCGCTCGCGCTCCCACTCCTCGGCCGCGGACGACTGGATCTTGTAGCCGTCTTTCTCGGAGTAGCCGAGAAGGTTCCGGCGGCGCAGCTCCTCGAGGGCTTCGGTCACGGCTTGCTCTTCGTTTGCCTGACCCATGCGGCTGTAGAGGCACTGGGACACGAGCTTAGCCGTCGTCGGCTGGGTGTCTTGGATCAGCTCCAACAGCGCGACGGCTTTTGCCGCGCGGAGAAGCAGCGGGTTGCTGTCTTTGGAGCAGTGCTCCTGGATGCGTGCCATCGAGCCTTGAACGTCGGAGTCGAGGGCGGTGTGCTGGACCTCGTAGATTTGCTCGAGGGTGACCAGGTCGCCGACCTCTTTCTCTGCGAGCGCTTGATCGCGGAACAGCTCACCCAGGAGCTGCAGCAAGCCGCGGATGGCTTGGTCGTCGCCCTGGGAGCGGCTCGAGCGAGCGCGCAGCGCCGTGGTGATTTGCAGGATCAGGTCGATGTGCTTCGGCAGCATCGGGTAGACCTCGATGAACTCCTCCGCGGTGATGTCCTGACACTCGTAGGCGAGCAACTTGAGATCCGGACGGTGCTGCTCGAACAGCTGCCGCAGCTGTGCTTCTGCCTGAGGGGTCTTGTGCAGCAGGCGCTTGTGGACGACGTCGCGGATATTCGTGGCCGCTAGGTGCACCCGGAGCTTTGGGGGGAAGCGGTCGCGCGCCCAGGTGAGGAACGAATCATCCGCGTCCTCGTCGAGCTTCTGCTGCCCCAGGGCAAGAAACCAAGCCTG
>JAGQIY010000241.1 GCA_020430865.1 Myxococcales bacterium | reverse complement strand
TGGCCAGGTCCATGAACAGCGCGAGGTCGAGCACGATCGGTGCCGCGAGGATCGAGTCGCGGCAGAGGAAGTCGACCTTGATCTGCATCGGGTAGCCGAGCCAGCCGGTGATGTCCAGGTTGTCCCACCCCTCCTTGGCGTCTCCCCGGGGCGGATAGTAGTTGATGCGGACCTTGTGGTAGACGTTTCCGTACAGCTCCGGATAGAGGTCCGGCTGCAGGATGTGCTCCAGCACACCCAGCTTCGACACCTCCTTGGTCTTGAAGTTGTCTGGGTCGTCCAGCACCTCTCCATCGCGGTTGCCAAGGATATTCGTGGAGAACCAGCCTTGTAGCCCGATCATGCGGGCCTTCAGGCCAGGCGCTAGGATGGTCTTCATCAGGGTCTGCCCCGTCTTGAAATCCTTCCCGCTGATCGGCGTACCGGTCTCCTTCGCCAGCTCGTAGGCCGCGTTGAAGTCGTTGCTGAGGTTGGGGGCGCCGTTGGCGTAAGGCACGCCCTCCTTGAGGCACGCCCACGCGTAGATCATCGAAGCGGAGATCCCTGGGTCGTTGTTCTTCAGGCCAGCTTCGAAGGCCGCGACTGACTGGTGCACCTCGCCCGCCTCGATGTACGTCTCCGTCGAACCGCACCACACGGCGACGGCCCGATCACAGCCGTGGGCTTTCATTGCCTCGCGGATATCTTTGCGCAGCTCCTCCACCATGTCGGCCTTGGTCGGCGCGGCCTTGATGTGCGTGCCGTGGAGGCGCTTGACGTACTCGGGGTAGAACACGGCCTTCATGGGCTTGATCGCGTGGAGCTCGTCACGGATTGGCTCCAGGTGCTTGGCGCTGAGCACCTCCGCATTCACCGCGGATTCGTAGGCAGTATCCGGGAACAGGTCCCAGCCAGCGAACTCGAGCTGGTCCAGCGCCGCGAGCGGAGCGAACTCCTTGATCCGCGGGGTACGGTTGTCGGTCCGCTTGCCGAGGCGGATGGTGCCGAGCTGAGTCAGAGACCCCAGCGGCTCCGCCAGGCCCTTGCGCGCCAGCAGGCAGCCCGCGATGAAGGTGGTAGCGACGGCTCCCATGCCGGGCAGAAGGACCAGCAACTTGCCAGTGGGCTTGGTGATGTTCTCAGGCTGTTTCATTGAATGCTCTCTACTGATCAGGTGGCGGCGATGCCTCGAGGACTAGCCGTCGAAGGAACCCAGCTTCGGCTGGGGCGAAAGGCGGGGACCCCTGGCGTGGGGTCGGGACACGGAGCGGAGGCTTCATAGGCGCTCGAGCCGCTCAGCGGTAGTAGGGATGTGCCAAGCGCCGCTTGGGGGCTGCAGGCGGCCCCGACTACCACGAAGTCGCGGCTCCGTCCCGCGGTGCAGCGGTCTTGGGGCGGGTGCATGTCAGGCGCCGAAGCAACAAGCGTTCCTAACCCCCAAACCCCAGGTCTCCGGCCAGGATTCCAGCTTCGCGTTCCGTTGGGGCTATCCGTCCGGTTGTACCCTGGGCTACGCATCGAGCCATGGAAGAAGGCCAAACCGACGGCGATGCCACGCGCTGCGCCGTGTTGCTCGTGGCTGGGGTCGGATCTCGGTTGCGGCCGCTGACCGACGATCGTCCGAAGGCTCTCGTCGAGGTCGCGGGTGAGACGATTCTACATCGGGCTGTGCGTCTCTTGATACAGTACGGAATCACACGCCTGGTGCTGGCGACTGGCTATCGCGAGGACGCGGTGCGAGCCGCACTCGAAGGGCTCGGTATCGAACTGGTCTTCTGTCCCAACCCTCAGTTTGATTCCACGCAGAATTCTGTTTCCCTCGCCCTGTGTGCGGATGCAGTGGGAGAACGCAGCTTTTTCAAGCTGGATGGCGACGTCATCTTTCAGCCCGAGCTGCTGCCGCGCCTGGACGCCAGTCAGGCAGAGCTCGCGGTGGGGGTCGATGCGGGGCGCAAGCTCGACGAGGAGGCGATGAAGGTCGTGGTGGGCAGTGGCCGCCGCATCGAGACCTTCGGGAAAGCGGTGTCCATCGCCGACTCGGCTGGCGAGAGCATCGGAGTCGAGCGGATTTCCGGGCGGCTATCCAAGCGCCTCTTCGAAGCGCTGTCCGGTTGCGGTCGGGATCTCTACTACGAAGACGTCTACGCGCAGTTGATCGCGCAGGGGGCCCTCGAGGCCGAGGCGGTCGACGTCTCGGATCTGCCGTGGACGGAGATCGACACGTTCGAGGATCTCCAGCACGCGCGACAGCTGCTCGGCGCTCCGAGCTGAGCCTCCTAGGCAATTGTTTCAGCTCGAAACCTGCGCTCTTGCGTGAGTGAGCGGCACGACGAGCGAGTCACGGGTGTGAGTCTGGGGCACGCTTCTGCCGAGCGCTGCGAACTGCATCGCTCGGTTCATCGCCGAGTGCGAAGGCTCGAGGAGCCAGCGCTTCTCGGCGCGGAGGCGCGGAGTTGGCGGCTCGAGTGGGAGCAGCAAGGAGCGCAGAGTGCGTAGCGTACGACGCAGTTGGCCGCTGGCATCCGGCTTGCTCATGTAGGTTTCAGCCGACCTCCAAACTTCCAGCGGCTGCTGCTCCGCTCTCGCAACTGTACGAGAAGTGGGGCTTTTTGGAGCACATCCTGAGTCCACGTGGGTGACGCAATGCACCCAATCAGGGTGTGCCTCTGGTGCAACACTGTGCCTGCGAACCACACGTCTCACTCTGCTAACTGCGCGAAGTCGAAAAGGATTTGGCCAACTGACGCAGCGCGTGTTACCTCCGCGCCGCTGTTACCTCCATGCCGTCGTCACCTGGGTGCCCCAGGACTGTGTCCGACGGGGCCCGAGGCGTCTCGAGACGCCCAGCCCCGCGAACCCGTGAAGCACGAGCCCTTCCTTTCCTTCTCCCTCCGATTGCTTGAGCCGAAAGCGAGCCTCTCATGACCGACCAGCGTCCCACTCGTGCCATCATCCTTGCGGCTGGTACCGGCTCCCGACTGGGAGAAGATGGTGACTCCACGCCCAAGCCCATCCGCAAGGTAGCGGGAGTGCCGCTGCTCGTTCGTGTGCTGCGCACGCTGCAGGGCGAGGGGATCCGCGAGGCAGTGATCGTGCTGGGGCACGAGGGCGATGCGATTCGCAAGGTGCTCAACGCGGAGCCAAGCCAGGCGTTGACGCTGCGGTTCGTGGAGAACCGAGACTTCTTGAAGAAGAACGGTGTTTCGCTGCTCGCCGCGCGCCAGTGGGTCGATCAGCCGTGCGTGCTATCGATGTCGGACCACCTGTACTCGCCGGAGCTGGTGCGTCGCTTGCTGTCCGCGGAGCTGCCCGAGGGCGCTTGTGGGCTCGGCGTGGACTACGACATCGAGCGTTGCTTCGATCTCGATGACGCCACCAAGGTGCGCCGCTCGAATGGCCGCATCGTGAACATCGGCAAGGAGCTCGAGAGCTACGACTGCCTCGACACCGGTGTCTTCCGCATCGGGCCGGCGCTGATCGCCGAGCTCGAGCGCGTGCACGAGGCCTGGGGCGATGCCTCACTGAGCGACGGGGTCCTGGCCTTGGCCCAGCGCGGCGACTTCTTCGCCTGTGACGTGGGCGACGCGCGCTGGATCGACGTCGACACTCCAGAGATGCTGGCGAAGGCGGAGACCATGATCCACGTCTTCGGTGACCACCTCGGCGACGAGCCGGGCACCGGTCGCTTGCCAATGGTGGATCCCGAGGCGATGGAGCTGTTCGCGCCCAGCTGGGTGCGCGCGGCCAAGCCGTACAACGAGGACCACTTCGCCATCGCCGATCGCGGCGACGTCCAGCGCATGATGAGCAACGAGAGCCCGTTTGCTCCCAGCCCTCGTGTGCTGCAGGCGATCATCGAGGCCGCCACTCGCGGCAACCTCTACCCGGCCGGTGCGCCGCAGCTGCGGGCTCGCCTGGGTGAGCGTGAAGGCTTCTCTGGGGAGAACGTCATCTTGGGCGCCGGCTCGACCGAGCTCATCGACGTCGTCATCCGCACCTTCGTTGCCCCTGGCGAGGAGGTGCTGTTGAGCGTGCCCACCTTCAGCATGTACGAGGCGCGCTGTCGCGCCGTCGGTGGGATTCCGATCCTCGTGAGCATGACCACGGATCGTGAGCACGACGTGTCCTCGCTCATCCGCGCGGTAACGGAGCGCACGAAGGTGATCTTCCTGTGCACCCCCAACAACCCCACCGGCAACCGCATCCCGGAGGCGGAGCTGCGACGTATCCTGCGCCTGGGCCTGCCAACGGTGATCGACGAGGCGTACGTGGAATGCGGTGACGGCACGAGCTACGCACCTTTGCTCCACGAGTTCCCCAACGCCATCGTCCTGCGCACCTTCTCGAAGGCCTATGGCCTGGCTGGAATGCGACTTGGCTACGCGATTGGCCATCAAGCGCTGGTCCGCCTGCTGAGCCGAGTGAAGGTGCCTTGGAACATCCCCACGCTCACCCTGGCGGCGGCCCACGCTGCGCTGGAGGATGAGGCCGAGCACAATGCACGAGTCTCGGAGCTGAAGGCCGGACGGGACGTGCTGGTGCGCGAGATTTCCCGCATCCCCGGCCTCACCGGCATCCCGAGCGAGGGCAATTTCGTGCTCGTGGACATCTCCAGCACCGCCTGGGGAGCCGACGAGCTGGTCGCCGCCCTGTTGGACCACGGCATCCTGATCCGTTCCCTTGGCTCGCACCACGAGACGCGCCGCTATGTGCGCATCAGCGTGGGCACCGCCGAGCAGAATGCTCGCTGCATCGCCGCCTTCGAGCGGGTGATGCTTGGCCACCTGGCGGCGACGCCCCGGGCACCGGCCTATCAGCCCAGCGTCGTCGTCGGCGACGCCGAGTGAGCAGCGTGTGAACCCGACCTGGGCCCACGACTCGTTGGAAGGCGTCTAGGCAGTATCCGTAAGGAAAGGGAGCGGTCCGACAGGGCCGCCCTTGATGCGTCATGGGATTCTGGGCCGGCTACTGGAGCAGCCTCAAGTCGCGGGACATCGAGGAGCCCATCGACGTTTGGGTGCATCGGCCGCTGGCTTACTTGATCGCGCGCGCAGCGTTCCCCACACCCGTCTCGCCAAACTTCATCACGCTGGTTTCGATCGTCTTCGGCATCGCGACCGGGGTGTGCTTCCTGTGGCCGTTCCCGTACCACGTCCAGCTAGGCGGCTTCTTTCTGTTCTGGTCTGCCGTGTGGGATTGCGCCGACGGTCAGCTGGCGCGCATGCGAGGCACCGCCTCGCCCTTTGGTCGCATGCTGGATGGGGTCGCGGACCTGGTCGTCAGCATCTGCGGTATGGGCGGCGCCGTGGTGGTGCTGTTCCAGGAACACCACGACCCCTGGTGGGTCGGCGTGATCGTGGTCTTGCTCGGAGTCGCCACCATCTACACCGGGTCGAGTCACACGGCGACCTACGACATGTACAAGAACGTGTACTTGCGCATGACCAAGCCGGGCTATCAGGAGGCTGAAGACTGGTCGGCCGCGAAGGCGCGTCACGACGCGGAGCCCCCCCAGGGCGTCGTTGGGCGGGTGGCCTGGTACCTCTACCTGTTCTATCTCAAGGAGCAGCGCGCGCGCCTGGTGCGCTTCGACCCAGAGCTGGCAAACTACAGTCAGTTCCCCCCGTACTCCGATGAGCTTGCCGCGCGGTACCGCGAGATGGCGTTGCCGATGATGAAGCTCTGGCGGGGCTGGTTTGGCTTCGGCTCGTTGGTTTTCTCGGTGAGCTTGTTCTGCTGGTTCGATCTGGTGGGCGTGTACCTGGTTCTGCGCCTCCTGGGGTTGAACGCGTTCTACTTCTTCTACATGCGCCCTCGACAGCGGCGCCTGACCCGGGCGCTGATCGACGCCGAGATCCTGCCAGCGCGCGCGGACTGAGAGCCTGGCTTCCGGCCGACGTCGTGTCTTTCCGTGGGTTCTCCGGCGTCCGGTGGGTGCTTTCGCGGGCGCGGTCCTGCTGCTCTGGTAGGCTCGGCAGCATGAGGAGCCGGATCTCGCACCTCGCCTGCGCCTGGGGGCTGGGACTTGCACTCCTGGGCACAGCGCGGCCTGCGCAGGCGTTCGTGTGGCCGAACACCGCCGAACGTGTCGAGCAAGACCTGGAGAAACCGCAGCTCGCGCTGCGTCGGCGCGCTGCGATGCGCTTGCTCGAGCTGCCCGACGCCGTAGCCCGCCGCCTGACCCTCAAGGCTCTGAAGGACGAAGACAACGAGGTGCGCCTGCTGGCAGCTCAGGCGGCGCTCGAGCTCGAGCCGAAGGGCGCGGGAGAGCTGGTCACCGGCTGGCTGAACGACTCGGAGAAGCGTGTGCGCCTGGTGGCCTGTGAGGTCCTCGCCAGCTCACCGGCCAAGAACGCCATCCAGCCGTTGGGACGAGTCCTCGGGGATCCGGATCCGGGGGTGAGGGTGGCCGCTGCGAGAGCTTTGGGTGCCTCCGCGGAGAAGGATGCTGTGATGCCTCTGCTGGGGCACCTCGACGACAAGCATCCAGACGTACGCGAGGCGGTGATCGACGCCTTGACTCAGCTCGGCGACGCCCGCGCGGTGGCGCCGATCATTGGCAAGATCCAGGACAGCCGAGGTCCCGTGCGCGTCGCCGCGGCGGCGGCGCTCGGCCGGTTTGGAGACAAGCGCGCAGTGAGCGCGCTGATTCTCGCGCTGCGCGACAACGAGCGGGACGTGCGCATCAAGGCTCTCGAGTCTCTCGGGGCTCTGCGAGCTCGCGACGCAACGCTCGCCATCGTCGAAGCGCTCTCGGACCAGCAGGAGGTGCGCGCCGCGGCGGTGAGCGCGCTGTCTCACCTGGGAGGCGATCGCGCACTGGACGCCTTGATGGATCAGCTGGACAGCAGCTCCGACCAGCGTAGCGTCGTCCAGGCGCTGGGCCGGCTCGGGGAGCAGGCTGCACCCAGGCTCAAGCAGTGCTTGGCTGGGCAGGTGAGTCGGAGGCTCGCCAACGGTTGCGCGGCGGCGCTGGTGGAGGCGAAGACGGTGGGCGCCGATCAGGCGTTGATCGATGCGCTGCGCCGCGGCTCGCTGGATCCCCGCGTCGGCATGGGCGGCCTCGCCCAGCTCGGGAGCCCCCTGGGGCTGCCCATCGTGCTCACCTATCTCTCCGACGATCAGCTCGTGGTGCGCCGCGCGGCGGTCGAGGCGGCGAGCGCTCTGCTCGATCCAGGCAAGCCTGATGGGCGCGCGGTTGGGCCCATCAGGGAGGCTCTGGAGGCGGC
>JAGQIY010000240.1 GCA_020430865.1 Myxococcales bacterium | reverse complement strand
CTCGTCCATGAACTGCGGCAGGTAGAGCTGGGGCGCGACCGGCAGGTGGCCGCTGGCCGACAGCGCCTTGCAGATCGCCGTCACCCGCTCGACGTTCTCCGCGGGTGCGTTGCGGCACGGGTGGCAGACGTAGACCCGACGCGTCCGGAATCCGGGCACCGTTCGCTTCCGGTCGAGGCGAACGAGCTCCGCCGCGCAGTAGTGAAGCGCGTCGAGCACCTCGGCGAGAGCCTCGCGGAGATACTGCCGGCCATCGTCGGCCTTCCACGGTCCGTACTCGCTGCGTCCGGCATCGATGCGGCGAAGCAGCGTGCGGAAGATCGCCCGCTCGTCACCCGCGAAGGCCGAGAGCTGGGCGTGGTCCTCCATCACAGGAAGGAGCCGCTTCGCCACCTCCAGGCTCGCGCGAGCGTCGTCGAGGGCCCAGTGCTCCTCGCCGCGTTCGATGCCGAGGCGCTTGCACACGGGCGTGAGCGACACGGATTCGAGCGAGCCAGCCGAGAGGAGCGGCCAGGCCAAGGTCGCCGTGTCGAG
This sequence comes from Myxococcales bacterium, assembly GCA_020430865.1. The sequence goes on along the minus strand of JAGQIY010000240.1, from coordinate 7,488 downwards.
AAGATGATGATCGAGCCCATTCGGCCGATGACCGACGTGCTTCCAGGCGGCATCGAGGAAGCTTCGGTCGAACGCCACGTTGTGACCGGCGAGCATGCAGCCATCGAGAACGGGCGCGATCTGCTGCATGGCTTCGGCGAGCGAGACGGCGTCGGACCACGCCTCCTCGTTGTACCCGTTGATGCGGAGTGCCTCGGGATCGGCGTCGCTGATGCGCTCGGGGTGAACCTTCAGCGCCAGCTCGGTCTTGATCTCCAGGGCTCGCGGCTCCACACGGATGGCCGCGACCTCGATGATCTCGTGCCGAGCCGGGTCGAGACCGGTCGTCTCGCAGTCGACGAAGACGAGCGGTCGCATCACGCCACCTCCTTGGCCCAGAAGCGTGGCGAGTGGGTCTTGGTGGCGACGGCGTCGAGCTCGGCCTTGAGCAGGTTCACGCGGGGCCGATCGAGCTTCTTGCCCAGCTCCTTCAGCAGCCCTTCGAGGGACTTGTTGTCGATGGCGGCAACGCGGCCGAGCAGCTCGTGCCAAGCCATGCCGGTCTCGCGGCTCAGAAGCTCCAGCGTGCGATCGAGTGGGTAGTCACTCTTGCTGGTCTTGAACATTGTGTAGCGGACGCCGCCGAGCACGAGCTCGTCGTGCTCCTTGAGTGCCGTCTTGAGCACGCCTTCGAGCTCGCCCTTGCGGGCGTAGAGCACCTTGGCCAGGCGAGCGCACTCTTCGCGCTCCTTCGCGACAGCCTCCAGATCGCTCGTGTCCTCGCAGATGAACTCACGCTTGCCTTGCAGCGCATCGGCGTAAGCCGGGCAGTGCTTTCGGTGATCGCAGTAGACGCAGTTCGAGTTGAGCTTCGCTGGAAACTCGGACGCCTTGGTGATGGTGGTGCCGAGGGTGTCGACGTAGCGGCGCGTTCCCTCGATGTCCTCGGTGCTTCGCTCGGTGGTCTGCCGCAGCCCATGCCGCAGCATCCAGAACGTGAGGCGCACCTTTTTCGCCCAGGGCCACAACTCCTGCGCGGCCAGGTGGTAGAGCGACATTTGCAGGCTGGCGTCGGTCTCCTCGCGGGTGAAGAGCTGGCGGTTGGTCTTGTAGTCGATGACCTCCACCGTCTCGTCGTCGACCCTATCGACGCGATCGAGATAGCCGAGCACCTCGAAGCCGCCGACGGTGAGCCGGAACTCCTTCTCGACGGCGAGCACGTCGTGGTGCTCGAGCACACCCTGCTCGCGGACGAAGCGGTGGACGATGTCGAGCCCCTCGCGGAACACGTCGATGCCCGACATCCCGGACCTGGCCCATGCCTCTTGCCACAGCTCGGCGGCACGATCTTCCGGGAGCGGACCAATGCGCTCCTCGTGCATGTGCTCGCGCACGAGGTTCTCGAGGACCGCGTGCACGGCCGAGCCGAAGAGCAGCGGAACGCCGGGTTCCGAGGTCAGTCGATCGAGATAGTGCAGCTTGTACGAGAGCGGGCACGTCTCGAACCTGGATAGCTTCGTGAAGCTCAGACGGGTCATTCGCTTGCCTCCGGTGGTGGTCGCCACCAGGGCAAAGCGCCGTCGAAGCCGACCGGGGACAGCTCAGGTCGGCTTCGACGCCTCGGGCTTCACCAGCTTCTCGAAGGACGTGACCTTCGCGCCCGGGAACGTCGCGCACACGGCGGTGAGTGTCGCCGCATGATCGATCCGCAGCTCGCGTCGGTCCTGTCCGGTGTACTCGGGCACGATCCAGACCTCGCCGATCTCCTCCGACGCGATGCAAACCTCGACGCCGAGCGCCTTGAACGAGGCGATGTCCTCGTCGGTCAGGTTGCGGACCAGCGGAGCATCGCGATCGCCGGCAAGCTGCTCCGAGACCGGCGAAGGCTTCGGCGCCGAGGGCTTCTCGGTCGCCAGCTTCTTCGGTGGCGGTTCATCGGGCAACGCGTTGCCGAAGAGATCGCGAGCGGGTGGGGGCTCGGACGGAGGCTGCACGGCGTGACCGTTGGCCTTCATCCACTCCTCGCACATGAAGTGGTCTTCGCGGGCGCAGCCACCGTTGCCGAGGTAGCTGCGACAACGCTTCGACCCCGGCAGCGCGTCATAGTCGGGGCAGGTGAACGCCGTGAGCTCGGCCGGCTGCTCCGCGACCGCGAGCCGGGCCTTCAGTGACATGGCTCGACCTCGGCTTCCGGTGCCGGTTCCTCCTTCGCAGGTTCCTGATCGCGGTCGGGTTCAAAGCCGCGAGCGAGCATCTCGAGCAGGGTTGCGGCCAGAACATCGACGACCTCGTCACGGGGTCGCCGGTCCTCAATCGGCAGAGCGGTCTTCACGGGGGGCCTCCGGTGCATGCGTCCGGAGGGGCAAAGCGCCGACGACCGCGAGAGGGGACGACGGCTTCGGCGCCGAGGGCGCCGTGGACACCGTGGACACCTGTGGACGGCGCCCTTGTCCGCGGAAAACCGTCGTCAGTGCAGACGGTTGAGTCCGTGTGGACAGGATGGACAAGATTCTCTCTTCACCTCTACGGAGAGAACGGCGCCCACTCCGGACGTGCCGGGGAGCGCGAATCATTTTCTTCTTCGCAAGCTGCTCTCTGCTCGCGCAAACCCGTCCACACCGTCCACGGGCCTCAACCGCCTGGAAATCGCCGCGAAAGCCTGCGGCCAGCACCATGTCCACGGCGGGCCACGGATGTGTCCACGGACCTGCAGCGGCGATCGATCGAACCGAGGCAAGCTCATGAAGTTGCTGAATTTACAGGCGATCCACCTGTACTCTTGACACCCTTACAGTTGTCAGGGCATTGATCCGGTTTCTCGCTATGTAGGGAGAGATCCGACCCATGGCCCGCGAGCCCACCGACAAACAGCGCGAGGTGCTCGCGGCGATCGAACAGTACTGGCAGGAGTTCGGCCACGCGCCGTCGCTCGCCGACCTCGCGGGGGCCCTCGGCGTATCGCGCGCCACCGTCCACGAGCACATCGGCGCCTTGAAGCGGAAGGGCTACCTCGCCAACGTCGACGGCGTCGGCCGGAGCTGGCGGTCCACGCTCCGCGATTCGTCGACCTCCCGCAGGATCCCGATCGTCGGCGGCGTCGCCGCCGGCGCACCCATCCTCGCACAGGAGAACATCGAGGGCTGGCTGTCCGTCGATGGCACCAGCGAGCACGACACACTGTTCGCGCTCCGCGTGCGGGGTGACAGCATGACTGATGCCGGCATCCTCGATGGCGATCTCGTGATCGTGCGCCAACAGGAGGCGGCGAAGGACGGCGACATCGTGGTCGCCCTGGTCGACGACCAGGACGCCACTATCAAGAAGCTCAAGCGGACGGGGAGCATGGTGCATCTCGTCGCGATGAACCCAGCGTATGACCCCATCGTCATCGAACCCGACCGCATTCGCATTCAAGGGCGCGTCGTCGGACTGCGGCGCGAGATCGGGGGGCTGACGAACAAGGAGACGTGATGATGGGGGAACTCGACGAAGCCTTCTGGGGCGACCGCCTCGAGGTTGGAACCGAGCTCATTCAGCAGCAGCTGGCAGATGATGAGTTCATGGAGCGGTGGTCGTCCACGCTGGGGCCACGCCGTCGGGGCATCCTGGTCGACCAGCTGGGCATCGATCCAGGCAACGGCAAGAAGCAGGCGCGGTCCGACATTCTCGATCGGCGAGACGAGCTCCTGCCGTTCCTACTCGTCGACGCGGCAGCGAACGGCAAGCGGACGTACGCCATCCTCGAGGTGGCCCGAGCGAAGCTGGCGGACGAGGACGTCGAGGCGTGTCGCGTGAAGAGCGACGAGGACAAGTTCGATCGCCACGCGCTGATGTGGAAGCTCTACCTCGACGACCCCGAGCACCTCGAGCTCGTGTTTCGACTCGACCAGTGCCAGCGGAGGGGCTTCGCCCGCATGGTCCTTCCTCGCCTACCAAGGGCCAACGGCATCGACGCGGCGAAGTTCTTTCGCAAGGCGAATCTTCAGAAGATCCTCAACGCCTACGAGAAGGAGAAGAAGACGCTCCGCGAGAGCGTCTGTGCCGACGTGCTGCACGACGGCGGCAACTATCAGCTGTTCATCAAGCGCGACACCAAGGAGAGCTTCGTCTCCCACGGTGCCAAGAACATCTTCGGCTTTGAGCGCGAGTGGATCATCCTTGACGTCGAACCGGATCTGCGTCGCGTGAGCATCTGCTCGATTTCGCCGGATGTCCCTCTCCTGATCGCCAACAAGATCGCGAGCACGTTCTTCGGCAAGGATGTCGAGTACCAGAACGACACCATCGAGACAGATAGCGAGAAGATCTCCTCGTTCCTCAATACCCTCGTCAGCCAGCAGGGCACGCTCCCGTTGGTCGAACTCACCGCCAAGAACTGCGGGCTCGACGGCTCGCCGCAGCTTCGCCTGAACGACCAGCACAACGAGTCGATCGGCCCTGCGCTGCAGCAATTCGCGGCCGCCTTCGGCAACCCGCTCGACCACCTCGGCGACATCGAGAGCATCAAGGTGCACGCCTTCAAGAAGCGCGTGAAGATGATCTTCGAGCCCGTGGAAGGCGACGACGAGCAGTTTGTCGTGCGGTATGCGGACCAGCCGCTCAACGGGGCCCAGCGTCGCGAGTTCGAGCAAATGATGGAGCAGGACCACGGCATCACCGTGCTGTCGACGGAGAAGCGCCGTGCCCCGTGATGCGCTGCATGGTCTGTTCAAGAGGAACCAAACGATCGACCTGCCCGGCGGCGAGGCCGAACAGGCGGCGCGACAGCTCGCCGTCCTCGGGCTTCTCGCTCTCGACGAGCACGAGTACGTGCGGTGCGTGAATCCGGTGGACCCGGATCAGCGGTACCTGAAAGACGCGTCGTGCGACGGGCGGATCGTCATCCGAGCGGACAAGGACCCGGACAACCACGACTACCAGTGCCCGGACTGCAACCGCGTCGTCTTTCCGAACAAGAAGCGGAAGGCGAAGGCGATCCGACTCATCCCCGACACTGCGCAGATGCAAGCTCTCGTGCGGCGCGAAGCTGAATCGCTCGGGCGCAACGTTCGGGAGCATCCACAGGGGCTTTTCCGGATCGAGGTGGACTTCGGTGACGTGGAGGTCTGCCTCGTGGACATCTGCTTCACGTCCGCCGTCTTTCAGCCCGGCTATCACCAGACGGCGACGATCGTCTACGTGGTCGGCAACGATCGCGACCACCTGCGCCGCGTGCCGCAAGGTGCCGATGTCTTCCGAGTCGCAGACCTCGCGCTCGAGCGCACCAATCAAGCCTTCCGACGTCGGCTGCGCGAGCTCGCGCGGCTTGACGCGCCAGCAAGTCCGGGGCCGGCGGTCTTGGGGCTGCCAGCGCCGATGGCAGCGCCATCGCAGCCTACGGCCACGGGCACACCACACGCAGGTCTCGTGTGCCCGCCCGGGACACGGTGGAACCAGGTCCAGATGTACCAGGTAGACGGCACCACGCTTGCGATTCGAGTGCCCGGCCACCGCCTGAGGCGCTTCAGCCACCAGGAGCTCGAGCTTTCGCATGCGCGCAATGGAAAGCCGACGAAGCCATGGTTAGCCCTCGTAGAGCTCTGTGAGCAGAACGGTACTCGCCGTTGGACCGATCCGCCGCAGAGGTTCAACGCCTTCAAGCAGGTCGTCTCGCAGCTTCGTGCGCACCTCCAGTCGATCTTCGGTATCCAAGAGGACCCCTTCGACGAGTGCAGCAAAGAGAACGGCCTGCGCGCCGCGTTCACCGCTCGCGACCGACTCCCGGACGATGAGACCTACGTCGGCGAGGCCGGAGACCCCGCTACATGGTGAGCGTCAGATCTCACCGGGTGCTGGTCAGAAAATCGCAGAAAAAGTGCACGGGCGCGATCGCCTTCATCGCCCACGATTTCAGGGGCATGTCGTCGGAAATTGACCGGCGAAACTGAACGGTCAGGGCGCCTCCGTCAGATCTGACCCAACCGGGGTGCAGGTCCAAGGCAACGAGCCGTCGGCTCCGCGCCTCCAGGTCTGAACCCCCGAGTCGAACCGGTCGGGCCTGCCTTCTCGGGAACGAACCCCGGAGGCATCCATGCCCGATCGTTTCTGCACCCGTTCCCCTGAATGGCGCTGTCGCAAGTGCGGCACGCTCCTCGGCATCGCCACCGGCGACCACGTCGAGGTTCGCTACAAGGCAGCCGTCTATCGCGTTCGCGGCGAGATCGCGACCGACTGTCGCAAGTGCGGCACCGCGAACTTCGTCGACACCCGCAACGCGCAGCCTCGTCGTGAACGGAGGTGCGCGTAGCCGCGATGACCCTCGCCGTCGTCGCGATGGTCGTGGCGACGGCCCGTTGATCCACCCCAGTAGCTGACCGGCAACGCCAGAGGCTCCTCGAGGCCCATCGGCACCGCGCCCCAGCCGGGACGCGCCGATGGCCGCCGCCGCGAGCGGAGGAGCCCATGGGCCTTCATCAGATGAAGTGCGCCCTCAGAGCAGAGGTGCGCGCAGAGAGAAATCAGAAGCGTTTTGAACAAGCCAAGAACCATCAACTGGAGCTGCAAGAGCACGAGACCGTGCTCAGCGTGCTCGCCGTCCTCGGCGACGAATCGTCGCTGCGTTACGCAGAGAAGGAGGCGCTCACCCGGGCGCTACTCCGCGAGCACAAACGACGGCCGCATCCGTTTTGGAACGCGGTACTCGTCGTCGCCTTCTACCCGATGCTGGCACGTCTGCGCGGCCGCATCTTCGGCGACGCCGTTTCCGGAGACGACCTCGATCAGATCGTGCTGTCGTCGTTCTTCGAGGTCGTTCGCGATTTCCCGCTGAGCCAGCGGCGCGATCGCACGTGCATGTACCTGCGCCAGATGACCCAGCGCGAGGTCTTCCGGCGCGTCCGAGCCGAACAACGCGACCTCGACCAGATTCGCTTCGACGACCCGGAGGACATCTCGCGTCGGCAGGATGACCTCGAGTCCCTCGGTCACGTCGCGAGCTGGCCCGAGACCAAACCCAGCAAGCAGCGACGACGCGATCCGAAGGAGAGCGCCGCGCTGGTGTCGTTCTTGGTGGAGCACGCCGGGCACATTTTGGACGGCGACAAGCTCGAGCTGGTGGTGGCCACCCTGATCCGCGGCGAGCTGCTCACGGCCTACGTCGATCGCGTTCATCCCGACCTGTCCCCGTCGGAGCGGCGGCAGACCTACCAGCGCATCAAGCGGCGGCACTCAAGGGCCATCGCGCGACTGCGAGAGGTGCTCGCAGATCTGCAGGTCGATTTCGACTGTCCCCAAACCGCGTGTCCCCACCCGACCCCCACCCAGGCTTTGACCTCCTGTGACTCGGCGAGCCCGCCCAACGGGCGACGCAACCGAGCCCGCGAAGGAGGTCAGAAGCCATGAGCACCAAAGACCAGCGACCGGCGCTCACCCGCGCCTTTCGAGAGGTGACGCTCAGCCTCATCAGGCTCTACGAGCTCTACGACGCCGAGCACGAGCTCGTGTAGGCGACGGCCGATGCCCTCGGTCGCG
>JAGQIY010000239.1 GCA_020430865.1 Myxococcales bacterium | reverse complement strand
CTTGACGAAGCCCCGCGGGCCACCACGGTGCTGCAGGTAAGGCCAGCCCGTCTCCGAGATGCTCGCCATGTAGAAGCTGTCTCGCGCGGAAATGAACCCGGTCTCCAGGTCACCGAGCGTGTAGTTCGTCTGCGAGAGCCCCTCGAGCTTGGCGTAGCTGCGGCGGCTCCCCATGCGCTCTTGCAGCGCTCTTACGTGTTTCGTGAACGCGATGTCGGCGAATGCATGTCCCATATCGGATCCTCCTGAAACAATCACGGGGCGCCCTCACCCCCTGATCCGCGAGCTTCGTCTGGAACGAGACGAGCGCTGGCAAGCGGGTTCGGGGGTGAGAGCGCGTGTCGGTCCACGTCGCTTCAAGCTGCAGCGCCGAGAGCTACCTTGGGGAAGTCGATGTCGATGCGCGTCGACTTCGCGAGCACGTTGGTGAACACGTTCAGGGCGACGTGGGTGATGATCTCGACGATCTCGGCGTCGCTGTGGCCAGCGCTGCGCGCCGCCTCCAGATCCGCGTCGCTCACGTCGCCCACGTTCTCCACCAGCGCCTTGGCGAGCTGGAGCGCCGCCTCGGCCTTGCCGTCCTTGGACTGCCCCAGGCGGTTCTTCAGCATTTCAGCACTGTCCAGGCCCGCCTTGCGGGCGATCGCCGTGTGGGCGGAGACGCAGTACTGACACGCGTTTTGCTCCGCGACGGCCAGGGCGATGCGCTCTCGGGTCTGGGTGTCCAGACTGCCGCTGGAGGCGATGCTGTGGAGTCCCAGGAAGGCGCGGAGCGCGCTGGGTGAGTTCGCGAGCACGCGGATGAAGTTCGGCGTCGCTCCCAGGGCCTGCTGAACGCTGTCGAGCAGGTCCTTGGTTTCTCCCTGGGCGGTCCTGGGATCGACGACATTGACTCGGGGCATTTGATTCTCCTTGGTTGGGGCGTGCGCTCGACTCGAGCGCCGCCGTTGACTCAGTCGTTATGCAGTGCCGAGGCAGGCGAAAGAATCCCTGTCATGAGTAAGAGAATATTACGTAGAGTGAAATAATCATGGATCGGCTGCATGAGCTCCAGGTGTTCGTGGCGGTGGCAGACAACGCGGGCTTCGCCAAGGCCGCTCGGCTGCTGCGGTTGTCTCCGCCAGCCGTCACGCGCGCCATCGCGTCACTCGAGGAGCGCCTCGGAGCTCGAGTCTTTCAGCGCACGACTCGGCGCGTGAGCCTCACCGACGTCGGGGCTCGCTTCCTCGAGAGCGCCAAGCGCATCCTGGAGGAAATCGAGAACGCCGAGCGCGAGGCCGTGGGGGAAGGTGCGGAGCCGAGCGGTCGACTCACGGTGAGCACCTCGATGACCTTCGGGCGTGCGGCGGTGACGCCGATCATGTGTGATTTCCTTGCGGAGAATCCTCGCGTCGACGCGCGGGTCCTGCTCGTCGATCGCTTGACGGATCTGGTCGCCGAGGGCATCGACCTCGCCGTGCGTCTCGCGCCGCTACCGGACTCGACCCTGGTCGCGCGCAGGCTCGGTGAAGTGCGACGCGTGCTGATCGCCAGCCCAAGCTACCTGAGACGCTTCGGGAAGCCCCGCGCCCCGCGTGACCTTCGGGAGCACACCTTCATCGGCCTCACGAGGTTGATGCCCAGCGCCGAGTATCGCTACTTCGAGCGTGGCAAGCCGCGCAGCCTGGCGTTGACCCCTCGTCTGGAAGTCGACGACTCACTCGCCGCGATCCAGGCCGTCGAGGCCGGCCATGGGATAAGCATCGCGCTGTCCTATCAGGTCGCCGAGCTGCTGCGCACCAGGCGAGTCGTCTGCCTGCTCGGTCAGTACGCCCCGCCGCCGGTGCCCGTGCACCTCGTCTATCCGCAGACGCCGATGGTGGCTCCGAAGCTGCGTGCCTTCATCGACTTCGCCACTCCCCGGCTGCGTGCGTTCCTGGCTGGGGTCGAGAAGAGCTCGGGTCAGGGTGCGTAGCCTGCGGTGCCCGCGTCAGACGAACGCGGGGCGTGAGGCGCGTTGACGTTTGAAGCCTAAAGTATCTAGCGACGCGGGAAGGTTGCACCCTCACCCCAGAAAAAGGTGCCAGGAGGGGAGCGAAACGGCTGCCTGGAGGTTCAATCGAGTGGATTGACCCAGCCGCCGAGGCTTACGCTCGTGATCATGTTTGGGCGAAGCGCGTTGATGGTGGCCCTGGCGACGGCGGTCCTCGGGTTGACGGGGTGTTCTGCTGGAGACAGCAACTCCAGGCTCACGGGCAACGGCGGCTCGGGCAATGGCGGCTCGGGCAACGGCGGCGACGGCGGGTTCCTCGACAGTGGCACGGCGGGCGCGGGGGGCACCGACCTGACCGACCCGGAGACGTGTGAGGAGGCCGCCGATCGCAAGACCTACGTTGGCTGCGACTTCTGGCCGACCGTGACGGCGAACGGCGTGTGGTCCATCTTCGACTTCGCGGTGGTCGCCGCGAACGCCGGCAACGAGACGGCTTCCGTGACCGTGACCATAGGCGCCACGGGAGTTGCCACAGCGGAAATTCCGCCGAACGAGCTGCGCACGATCTTCCTGCCCTGGGTCCCGGCGCTGAAGGGACCGGAAGGCAATCAGTGCAGTCAGATCATCTCCTCGCCGAGCACCGCTCGTGTCGATCAGGGGGCGTTCCACCTGGTGAGTTCACGCCCGATCGCGGTGTATCAGTTCAATCCGCTGCAGTACGCTTCGATCGGTGGCCCGCCAGGCAAGGACTGGACGAAGTGCAAGCCCAGTCCTCCGGTGTGTCCCTTCCCCACCAACTGCAATCAGACCTACTACACATACACCAACGACGCGTCGCTGCTCCTTCCGAGCACTGCCATGACGGGCAACTACCGGGTCGCGGGGCGCCACGGCTACTTTCACCCCACGGCTTCGTTTCCAGAGTTCATGACCATCACGGGCACGCAGGACGGCACCGAGGTGAGGGTCTACGTGTCGTCGACGGGAACGATCGAGCCCGGCGGGCCGATCCAGGCGGTTCCGGGAGGAGGCAACACCACGCTGAACCTGAACGCGGGCGACGTGGTGCAGCTGCTCACCTACACCAAGGCATCCGGCTCTGGTGAGCTCAGCGGGTCGCTGATCCAGGCGAACAAGCCCGTACAGGTGATCGCCGGCACTGCCTGTTCCCTGGCGCCCGACGACAAGGTCGCCTGCGACCACACCGAGGAGTCGCTGCTGCCTGCGGAGACCTTCGGGAAGCACTACTTCGTGACACCGCCGACGGGCCCGAACGCAGATACACCCGGCCACATCGTGCGCATCTACGGCAACTTCGATGGCACCAGCTTGACGTATCCGAGCGGAATGCCTGCCGGGGCACCCACCAGCCTGAACGCTGGACAGTGGGTCGACCTGGGCATCGTCCAGCAGAGCTTCGAGGTGCAAGCGGACCAGGCCTTCGCGGTCGCGTCGTTTCAGCTCGGCGGATCGCTGGTCGACCCGGATCCCTCCGACCCCGATGGGGTGAACGACGAGGGGCGCGGCGATCCATCGATGAGCTACATGACCGCCGTGGAGCAGTACCGCACGAAGTACGTCTTCCTCGCTCCGAGCAACTACGACCTCAGCTACGCGGACGTCGTGATGCCCCTGGACGCTACGCTCGAGCTCGATGGATCGACCGTGAACGTGGCGCCGACGGCCATCGGCTCTGGCTTCGGGGTGGTGCGCCTGGGACTCGGGCCCGGTCAGCAGGGTGCACATATCCTCACGGCAACCAAGCCGGTGGGGCTCCAGGTGATCGGCTACGGTCGCTACACCAGCTATCAGTACCCTGGCGGCATGAACCTGAAGGCGATCGCGCCGCCGCCGGAGCCGCCGCGCTGACCCTGACAGGCGGTGCCCGGGAGCGGCTCGAGGGCGGAGCTTGGCTTCGCCGCGGGCTTCACCCATGATGGCGCGCCTCGTGGGAGCTGCTGACGACTCGGAGAGCATGGCCGCGCTCAGGCGCTATCGGCGCCTGAACGTCTTGCGTCACCGTGAGCTCGTCGGTGAGTCCGAGGGGGCAGCGGAGCGCCGGGACTGGAGTCGAACGTTCTGGGTCTGGTACGTGCTCGCCGCTGGTCTGCTGTTCGCGGGGGCGAGCACGCACTTCGCGCTCCTGTCACTGCTCGGTGGTCTGGCGCTGGTGGTCGGGGTGATCTTCGGTGTGGTCTGGGGGTTACGCCGTCGCGGCTTGCTGAGGCCACCACAGGTCGGCTCTCCCGCGTCGCGCGCGTTCATGCGCGGTCTGGAGGGGGAGCTGAGGCGCGCGGGGGCGAGCGACGCGAGCCTGGAAGAAGAGAGCGAACTCGGGCCGACGGTCGACTTCCTGAACCGCTACTGGCGGGGACCCGCGCCGACGCTGGCTCTCGATCGACTCGGACTCGGTCTCGAACGTCGGCACCGCCTGGAGGCGGTGATCAACGGCGTACACGTGCTGGTGTTGCTGATCGACGGCGCAGCCAGATCTGCCCCGTCACCGTTCCTGCGCCATCCGCGGGTTCCTCACCTGGTGGTCCTCGTGGCAGGGGTCACGGACTCGAGCGCGCTCCCGGCGACGCCACCCGAGTATTCACTGCGGAGCAACGTCGCCGGGGTCGTGGTCTCGAGACGCCTGGACTCGGGGCATGGGAGCGCTGGTGCGCTCGCGCGCTACATCGCCGAGCTCGCGGAGTTCCTCGGGGATACTCCTGCCCACGAGCGCAGCCGGGTCGCGATCGAGACTGGCCCGGGCGATCCGAAGGTCGCAGGAAGTCGCTTCCTCGACGCCTTGTGGGGCAACGACGGCTGCGCGGCGCTAGGGCTGGTCGATCCGGAGCTCGGCCTGGATCTGGACTGGGAGCTGACCCCCGAGACGCTCCTCGCGTGGTTCGAGAGCCGAGAGTTCCGGCCGAAGCGCTGGGAGTGGCACCGCTCTGAGTCGTCCCTCGCCGGGATCAGCGTACGGAAGCGCGTGGACGTGACGCTGGAGCGACCTGGTCGAGGTGAGCAGGTGGAGGCGCTCGAGCTCCAGCTGAGGCGTCGCGACGGTGGCTACCGCGTGGGCTTCATTCGCAGCGCAACTGCCGGTTGGCGGCTCGGCGTCGAGTGGGACCACGACGCTTGAGCTACTGCATCTGCTTGGCGGCTGCTTCCGCGCGCTCCCACATGCGAATATAGCCTTCGGCGGAGCGGAACATGCTCTCCAGCGTCTCGTCCGTGACGCCGGTGTTGCGCGCATCCTGGATGTACTCGGGCAGCAGCCCGATGTGGATCATGCCTTCGGTGTTGAAGTCGACGTCCCGGTTGCCCAGGTGCGGGGCGCTGAACGTTACCCCGCCGTCGAAGG
>JAGQIY010000238.1 GCA_020430865.1 Myxococcales bacterium | reverse complement strand
GGTTCGCCGGACCGACGTCGAGTCGGCCCTTCAGGAGAACGACGCGCTCGTGCTCTTGATCCCCGAGAACGAGCGGGAGGCCGTGCTGGAGCTGGACGGGAGCCGCGACCGAATCTTGGGAAATGACCCGCGGCGGACCACGCCGATCGTGCTCTTCCTACTGCGCGAAGGAGACGGTGAGCAGGCGCTCGCCAGTGAGGCTCCCAGTCTTCGGAGCTGGATCGGCGGAAGCGACACCGACCCGGAAGCCCTCGCGGAAGTCGACGTGGAGGTCGAGCGAAGGGCTTTCCGGGAGCAGCACGGGGAGACTCCCGATGTGTGGCTCGCGCGGTGGCGCGCCGGCGCCGTGCCCACGACGGCCGCCCATCTCCGCACAGCGTTCGACGCTTCGCTGCTCGAAGCCCAGGAGAAGTGATGAAGCCGTGGACCGACCTCTACGTTGCACATCGCGCTGCACGCACCATCACCAACACGAAATGGGCTACGGAGCTCCGGCGGCGGCTGGTCGCGCTGGCGGATGCCGGCCACTGCGACCGGAGCGTCCAGGGCCTATTCACGTATCGGAAGGACAAGGACCACCTGCAGTATTGGTCGATCCGGGGTTCAGGCGGCACGTCGGCCTCGATCGCGCTCAAGAATTTGCCTGGTCTAGCCAGCGCAGAACTCACGTTGATGGCTTGCGTGAATCGTGATGAACACCTCCACGAGTTCACTGTGATGGTGGAAGGACGTCGAGCCGACAGTTCGACGTGGCTTCTTGCGGCTCACCTGCCCGACGACCGCGAAGCTGCCCACAACCCGACTGGGGATCGGCAGGGGCTCGGGGCGTGTGGCCATGCGGCCCTTCACTGCCACGTCGGGCCCGACTTCCAGACTGCTCCCGAAGTTCGCGTCCCGCTTCCGCCCCTCGGGCCGGTAGAGACTCTCGATTGGGTGATCACCCAGGTCCTGCCCACCGCCCAGTTCGAGCCTGCGCCGTGGCCCGCTGTGAAGGCTGCCCTCCAGAAGGCGAATTGATGACGACTCTCGTCCACGACCTCCTCGACCTGCCCGAAGCCGTCCGCAAGGGCGACTTCGTTCAGGGCCTCACCGACGGCATCGCCAAGCCCGAGGCGACGCTGCGCGACTACGCCATCACGCCGAACATCGTGCAGTCGTTCCAGAAAGCGCTCTCCATCGTCAAGAGCGCGCTCGACGACAACCGCAGCCAGGCGGCCTACCTCGACGGCTCCTTCGGCTCGGGCAAGTCGCACTTCATGGCGGTGCTCGACCTGATGCTCGCCGACGACCCGACGCCCTGGCGTCGACCCGAGCTCCACGCCCTACGTGCGCCGCATCCGTGGATCGGCAAGAAGAAGCTCGTCCAGCTGCCGATCCACATGCTCGACGCCCAGGACATGGAGTCGAAGATCCTCGGCACCTACGTGCGCTGGGTCGCCGACACCCACCCCGACGCCGCCGTGCCGGCCGTGTACGTCGACGAGGGGCTCTTCGAGGACGCCAAGCGGCTGCGGACCCGCATGGGCGACGAGGCGTTCTTCGCCGAGCTCAACGGCGGCGCCAAGCAGGCGGCCTCCGGCTGGGGCAAGCGCGCGACCACGACGACGTGGGACGCCGAGAGCTTCGACGCGGCCGCCGCGAGCGCCTACCTGGGCGACGAGGACCGCGACGCCCAGAGCCCGCGAGCTCGCCTGTTCAGCGATCTCGTCCGCACCTTCTTCACCTCGTGGACGACGCAGCGCTCGCGCTTCGTGGACCTCGACACCGGCCTCGGCGTCGTCAGCCGTCACGCCAAGGGGCTCGGCTACGACGCGGTCGTCCTCTACCTCGACGAGCTGATCCTCTGGCTCGCAGGGCGCTCGGGCGACCTGCCCTTCGTCGGCCAGGAAGTACAGAAGCTCGTGAAGCTGAAGGAGGCGCAAGACGCCTCCCGCGCGGTCCCGATCGTCAGCTTCATCGCCCGTCAGCGCGACCTCTCGGACTTCCTCGGTGCCGAGGCCCAGGGAGCCATAAGGGCCCAGCTCTCGCGCAACCTCTCGCACCACGAGGGGCGCTTCGACAACGTGAGCCTGGCCGACAGCAACCTGCCGGCCATCGTGAAGCACCGCGTCGTTCGGCCGAAGGATGACGAAGCCGCCGAGAAGCTCAAGGACGACTTCGCCCGGACCTGGCGGGCCGCCGGGCAGGCCGCGAGCGTGCTGATCGGAAGCGAGGGCGACGAGGCGGCCTTCAAGCAGGTCTACCCGTTCTCGCCTGCGCTGGTGGAGGCCCTCGTCGCGCTGTCCGACTGCCTGCAGCGCGAGCGCACGGCGATTCGCATCCTGATGGAGCTGCTCGTCCACCACCTGCCGGACCTCGAGCTCGGACGAGTTGTGCCGGTCGGCGATGCCTTCGATGCACTCGCGGAGAGCGAAGACCCCATCGACGACCCGGTGATGAAGGCCCGCTTCGACCGAGCGCGCGACCTCTACCGCAACAGCTTCCTGCCGCTCATCCGCCGCGCTCAGGGGACCGACAATCCCACCGACTGCCAGCGTATGCGGGAGGACCACGATCGGCGCCTGGGCTGCTCGCGGTGTCCGAAGCGGGCGTGCCGCAACGACAACCGCCTGGCGAAGACCCTGCTGATGGCGGCGCTGGTGCCCGAAGCGAAGCCCTTCAAGGGGCTGACGGTCAAGCGGCTCGTCCACCTCAACCACGGGACGATCGCGTCGCCGATACCTGGCGCCGAGATGCAGGTTGCCGCGCAACGGCTTCGTGAATGGTCTAGTCAGATCGGAGCTCTCCGCCTTGGTGACCAAGCGGATCCCGAGGTGTCGATCCACCTCGCCGGCATCGACCTACAGCCGATCATGGCGGCCGCTGCGGACGCGGACAAGCCCGGGACCAGAAAGCATACGATGCGGCGCCTGCTCTTCGATGCGTTGGGTCTTCCGAGCGACGTCAGCATCATCGACACGGAGCAGAGCTTCTACGGGACGAAGCGCGGGGGGCGAGTGCGCTACGGTAACGTCCGCGAGATGGATGACGGGACACTCACCGCACCGGAGGGCTTGGAGTGGCAGCTCATCCTGGACTACCCCTTCGACGAGCGCGGGCACGGACCGGCGGATGACCTCGCGCGCGTCGAGGC